>CAMDEA010000033.1 GCA_945893045.1 Planctomyces sp. SH-PL62 | reverse complement strand
AACGCGGATTCTTCGCCACCGACCATCACCAGCACATCGCCGCGCCGCACCTGTGCACTGCTGCCGGAGATTGTTGCGTCGAGAAACTGCACGCCGCGTTCGCTCAGCTTGGCTGCGAGCGATTCCGCGATTCGTGGATTGCCAGTTCCCAAGTCGGCGAGGATGTGACCGGGACGTAAGCTGCCATCGATGTCGCGCAGCACTTTGGCCGAGATCACGTCATTCGGCAGCGCGAGCATCACGATATCGGTTGCTTGCGCGACCTCTTGCACGGTTGCCGTGCGAACTCCGCCGAGTTGGCTGAGTTTGAGTCGCGCCTCTTCGATGACATCGAACCCGATGACCGTGTGGCCGGCAGCGAGTAATCGCTCAGCGACCGCCGAACCAATCAAGCCGAGACCGATCAACCCAACGGTTGCCGGACGCTCTGGGTTGCAGGTTCGACCACTCATGAAGTGACTCGCCGGAACTCTCGGATCAAGCGGTTCGCAAAACAGTCAGGCACGATAGCGATTCCAGCCTCGGCGCTCTTCCCAGGTTTCAGACAAACCGGTGCGACACTGAGAAGGTGACGGTCGCTCACGGTCGGGGAGGCTGCCAGAAACAGCCGCCGTAGGGAGTTGTTCGCGTTCCAACCCACCGCTAGACTCCGCCCCGCTTGGGAAGCGAGATTCGACCGTTCCGGCCTCTGTCCGTTGGAATGGTCCCATGATTTCTACACGTTCCAGTCACGTTGTTGCGTCACGATCCGGCCCCTCTGCGGCGATGCAAGCGAGCGTCTTGGCTCTGAACCGAGCTTATGCGCCCGTGCATGTTGTCGCTGTGCGGCGCGCCTTCACGTTGCTCTACAAGGGCTTGGCTGAGGTCGTCTCTGTCGAGGACGGTCAGTACCAGACCTTTGACTTCGACCGTTGGCGCGAGTTAAGCGACGCCAAGCAGGCGATCGAAGAACTCTGCGAGTGGGATGACTGGATACGCACTGTCAGTTTTTCGATCCAAGTCCCTCGCGTGATCCGGCTGCTGGATTACGACCGCGTGCCGCGCAACGCGGTCAAATTCAACCGCCGGAACGTTTTTTTGAGAGACGAAAACCGCTGCCAATACTGCGGCAAGAAATTCGGCAACAGTCATCTCAGTCTCGATCATGTTGTCCCGCGCAGCCGCGGTGGGCCATCCACTTGGGACAACATTGTCTGCGCCTGTTTGAAGTGCAACGTCCGCAAGGGAGGCCGCACGCCACAAGAAGCTGGCATGAGGCTGTTCCGTCTGCCAAGCCGGCCGGCGCGCAGTCCGTCGCTGGCGCATCAACTCAGCTCACGCAAGTACTCGGCTTGGCGAAACTTCCTCGATTGACAGGCATTTGTTGGCTGATACGCTCCGATTCGTGTTCGCGGGCGACTCGTTCTGGCTGCCGGAGACTCCTTCATGAAGACCCCCTTGATCTCAGACCGCACTGACTCCGTTCGATCTGGATTTACGCTGATCGAACTGCTGGTGGTGATTGCCATCATTGCGCTGCTGGCGGCGCTGCTGTTGCCCGCCGTGCAGCAAGCTCGCGAAGCCGCTCGAAGGACCGAGTGCTTGAACAATCTCAAGCAAATGGCGCTTGCCTGCCACAACTACGCCGATTCGCACAAGTGCTTCCCATCGGGTTTGGTGACCAGTCCGACGAGCGGGCAATTGTTATCGTTCCCCGCCACGCCGATCAACATTCCGCTGGAGACGGTCAACGGAGTCGTTTTTCAAGTCCCGTTGACCAACTGGACCTACTCCGAGAGTTGGAGTTGGCAAGCTCTGATTCTGTCTCAGATGGGGCAAACTACGGTGGGGGTCAACTTTGGTAGACCCAAGTTCGACCCCATGAACCCCATGATGGTTACCGACAACATGGTCGCCTGCCAGCAGTTGGTTGGCACCTACACCTGCCCGTCGAGCGCTCTGCCGTCCAGTCGGCCGAGTAGCTATGCCTATTCAAACTATCGTGGATGCATTGGAGCGGCTCGTGGCACCGGAATCATGTATCCGGACAGTGCCGTCTCGTTTCGCGGGATTCGTGACGGCGAGTCCAACACCCTGTTGATTGGCGAATCGATGATGGGGTTTTGGGGGGACGGCAATAGCTGCTGTGCCCGGTTTGCCGATGATGACAACAACGGCATTCCCGATCGTGGTACCGACAACGTTTTTTTGACCATGCGACCTGCTTCGTTCGATACCGCTTGGATCGATACGGCGTCGGGAACCCAATTCTTTGGCTTCGGCAGTTGGCACGCGGGCACATGCAACTTCGCTCTCGCGGATGGTTCGAGCCGGTCGATCGCCAAGAACACCGATTTCAAAATCCTCAAAGCGATCGCCACGCGCGACGGCGGCGAGCGTGTCGGCGAATATTAAAAAGTAGACGAGTCACTCCGTGACTCGAAAGTTCCGGTCACAGAGTGACCGGTCTACTTTTTCGCGTGCTTCTGAGTCAGGCGATCTCGAACGGAAACGGAATCACCTGCCGGATCGAGTTGGCTCCGAGGCAGAGCATCAACAGGCGGTCAAATCCCAACGCCACACCGGAACATGCCGGGAGACCTTGCTCCATCGCGGCCAGCAATCGAGCCGGTTCAGGGAGATGCTGTTCGCTGGCGGTTGCTTCGTGACGAATGCGAGCGCGGAGAGTGTTGGCGTCGGTGAGTTCGTGATAGCCGTTGCAGAGTTCGATACCGCTCACGTACAGCTCAAACCTCTCGGCCACGGAGACTGGTCCCGCGACGCGCACGCGAGCCAGCGCGGCCTGCGACGCGGGATAATCGTAGAGGAACGTCGGCTGATCGTGGCCCAAGTGCGACTCGACTCGTTCGGCCAACAGCAGGTTCAGCCAACCGTCCCGGTCATTCGGCAGCAGACTTTCGGGAGCACTGACTCCCTGCCGCCGAGCCAGTGCGACGATTTCTCCGGTCGGCCGCGAAAGAACCTTCGATCCGGTGTGCCTCTCAAATGCTTGGTCGTAGGTCAGACGCTCGAAAGTCCGCGAGTTGAGGACTGCGGGCAGCGGGGCCACGGAGGACTGCTGCTCAACTTCGCGTGCGAATGCAGTTACGAACTTCTCCACAAAGTTCATCTGATCGTGGTGCGTGTCGCCGACGCGATACCACTCCAGCATTGTGAACTCCGGGTTATGCAGCCGGCCGAATTCTCCACGGCGAAACACTTTGCCGAGTTGATAAATCGCATCAGCTCCGGAAGCCAACAGCCGCTTCATCGCGAATTCGGGAGACGTTTGCAGAGACAACTGCTCGCTCGCCGAATTGTGTACGACGAAGGGTTCGATGTTCGGATCGATCACGCGCTCGTGTGACAGCATCGGCGTGTCGACTTCCCAATAGCCGGACTCATCGACGAAGCGGCGCGTGAAGGCCAGCAGTTTTGCACGCAGACGAAGTACATCGAGTGAAGCCGAGGGGCGAAAATCGGTGGGCATTCGGCCGTTCATCCGTTTCAGAAGAAGAGTTGTTTGTCGCCGACGCTCAGCCTTCCGCGAGGTACGACCGCGCGCGATCGGAGATGTCTTTGCGACACCAGCCACCTTGCCAGCGGACACATTTCACGGCTTGGTAGGCGTTGAGCTTGGCCTCGGCGAAGTCCGCCCCCAGCGCGGTGACGCCGAGCACTCGGCCACCATCGGTCACGACGTCGTTCCCTTTGCGAGCGGTTCCCGCGTGGAAGACTTTCGCATCGGCGATCTCAGCGGCGTCTTCGAGGCCGCGGATCACGGCCCCTTTCTTCACAGGTCCGGGATAACCTTCGGCGGCCATCACGACGCAGACGGCCGGACGAGGATCCCATTCGGCGGGACCGAACTCCGCCAGCTTGCCATCCGCGGCGGCCTTGAGCAGTTCACCCAGGTCGGACTTGAGCCGCATCAGCACCGGTTGCGTTTCCGGGTCGCCGAAGCGGACGTTGAACTCCAGCACCTTCGGACCTTGATTCGTCACCATGATCCCGGCGTAGAGGCAACCTTTGAACGGTCGCTCTTCGACGTTCATGAAATGGATCGTCGGCACCAGCACCTTTTCGACGATCTGGTCCATCAGCTTGTCAGTGATCAGCGGTGTCGGGCAGTAGGCCCCCATGCCGCCGGTGTTCGGGCCGGCGTCGCCGTCTTGAGCACGCTTGTGATCCTGCGAGGCTTCGAGTGTCAGGATCGTGTTCCCATCCACGATGGCGAGGATGCTCGCCTCGTCGCCAAAAAGGCATTCTTCCATGACGATCTTGTTTCCCGACGCGCCGAAGGCTTGATCGACCATGATCTGCTTGACGGCGTCGAGTGCTTCCTGCCGGTTCTTGCAGACGAAGACCCCTTTGCCCGATGCGAGTCCATCCGCCTTCACGACCAGCGGCGTTTCCTCACGCTCTTCGAGATACATGACCGCATCTTGAAAGCGCGAGAACGAGCGGAACTCGGCGGTCGGCACGTTGGCCTTCCGCATCAATTCCTTCGAGAAGAGTTTGCTCCCTTCCAGCTCGGCGGCCTTCTTCGTGGGGCCGAAGATCCGCAGCCCCACCGCTTGGAAGGCATCGACCACACCCGCCACGAGAGAGGCTTCCGGACCGACCACAGTCAGGTCGATCCGCTCGGATTTCGCGAACTTCACCAACTGTTCAACGTCGGTGGCCGCGATGTCCACATTCGTCGCTTCCAAAGCGGTGCCGGCATTCCCCGGAGCACAATAGACTCGCTCGACCGACGGCGAGTTCTTCAGCTTCCAGCACAGCGCGTGCTCTCGGCCCCCTTGGCCGATGACCAATACCTTCATCACAAGTCTCCCGAAACCCAATTCGCTCAATCCGGACAGTGAGCCAGCGTGGCTCAAAGCGGCGGATGATAGCGGCTGACCGTGAAGCGACCGAGCCTCTGAGCCTGACAAATCACGGCGGGCGAATTCTTCGCACGCGAGCCGTAGCCGTAGGGTGGGTCGAGTCATCGAGACCCACCAAAATTGGCGAGCGATGTTGGTGGGTCTCGATGACTCGACCCCATACGCAGCAACTTAAGCCGCCCAATTGAGTAACTCCGGGTTGCGTAGAAGTTGGAAGTGGCTGGGTTGATTCTTTCGAGATTGGATCTTGGCGACATGAGCAAGGTGAGATTGCAACTTGGTGACCGTGTGAAGGAGTTGGTCATGATCATCCAAGACTCCGATCAGTGCCGCGATCCAGTCACGCAGAGCACGCGCGGCTTTCAGGAGGCTACGACGGTCGTCAGGCCAGGCGGCCGACAACAGCAGCCAGTGCTGCAACATCACTCCGATCAACTTGGCCCACAGCACGGCCATCGCTTCGATCGCAGTCGCTCCGGGACGATGGCGTGCGAGTTGGTTGTGCGGCCGTGGAGAAACAACAGGGCAGAGCTTGAACAGCAGTTCGATCTGCCATCGCGCCCGGTACAACACGATCGCTTCTTTCCAGGTCAATTGTTCGAGCGGAAGGTTGGTCACGAACAGCGACCAGCCCAGCAGTTCCAAGTATTCCGCCGACGGCTCACGACCGTGCTTGGTGGCTTTCTCACGAGCCTTCTGACGACGCCGATTCGCGACTTCCTCCGGAACACGCACCGCGATCAGGCGACACGGCAAGCGCTCTTTGGTTCCCAGTCGCACCGGCACATCGACCACGTTCTGGATCGCGTTGGCTGGCAGAAACTCGCGCAGATTCAGCATTTCGCCCGGCTCATTCAGGACGGTCGTGCCGTGTTGCCACCGCGAAATGAAGCAGGCTTGTTCGTCGCTCAGCCGCCGAAAGCGTTCCACGGAAAAATATCCCAGATCAAAAATCTCCAGCGAACCGGGCCGCGCGGCTTGCTGAGCGATCGGACTTTTGGCGTCACTGGCCTGGCCCGCTTCGATCAGCACTTGCGGAAGTTCGCCCGTCTTCAAGTCCCAACGAACTTGAATCTTGAGCGCCGCCAAGCCGCTTCCCTGCGTACCGCCGCAGCCGGGAAACTCCTGCGGAAGTTCGTCGGGCAAGCTGAGACTGGAACTGTCGCCCACCACGACCGCGGTGAAGCGATTCAGCAACTCCACGGGAACCGGTTCCGCAGCCAACAATTGCTGGAACGCCACACTCACGACCTCCCTCAGAAAATCCACCAGCGGCTGTGTGAAGCGTTTTTCGACCGCCGTGTCCGAAACAGGAACCCCCAACTGAGCCGCCGTGAGCGCCATGTCCTGAAAGTTGGCATCGGGCTTTTTCAACAACGTGAGCACGAGCATTCGCAGCAAGCTCTTCCCGCGAAATTTCCGCTTCCGCTGGATGACCCCATGCTTCCGTGCCAAAACGTCAGCCTTCGATCCCAAGATCTTTTCCATCGTCGACACCACCTTCGCTACCATGCTCATCGGGAAGCTCCTTCTTCCGGAACGTGTCGTGAGATAACCCGTTCTGAATTAGGAGCTTCTCGCTTTCCTGCCTAGAACAATCTTTTCTTAAGTTGCTGCGTATGGGGTCTCGATGACTCGACCCACCCTACGATTGTCGAAGAGCCAGTTCACGACTCTTGATCGACTGGTGCGGACTCACTACTCAATACGCACTTCGTTCCATTGAACTCGTTGGCTACCGATGACGCCCGATCAACTTGCTCAATTGGTGTTGCTGGCCTACGCGGCGATCGCGGTCGGGTTGCTATTGGCCTCGAAGCGACGTTGCCGGGACGGTTGGAAAGTCTGGCTGCTATTTTTGGTCGAGCGGTTCTATGTCGCGTTCCTGTTTCGCTGGCGAGCGAACGGGCGCTGCCCGTATCCCGAATCGAGCGGCGCGATCATCTTGTCGAATCATCGTAGCCCCATTGACCCGATGGTGGCGTGGATGAACTCGCACTTGCGATACGAAGAACACGCGCGGTCGATCCGCGTGATCGGGTATCTGATGGCTCGCGAATACTACGAACAGCCGGGCCTGACCGGCTGGATCAGCCGGGCGATGCAGTCGATCCCGGTCGATCGCAACGGCCACGACGTGGGGCCGACTCGCGAGGCGGTGCGACGATTGGAACGGGGCGATTTGATCGGCATCTTTCCCGAAGGGGGCATCAATACCGGTGACGGTCTGCGAGCCGCGAATTCCGGAATCGCGTTCCTCGCGCTCAAAGCGAACGTGCCGATCATCCCGGTCTATATTCGTGGCGTGCCCAAAACTGAAAACATGGTCACCCCATTTTATACCCCCAGCCGCGTGCGCGTGACCTACGGCACGCCGATTGACCTCAGCCTTTGGCAAGGCCAACGCAAGACGCAAGAGTTGTTGCAAGCGCTCACTGACGAACTGATGCGCAAGCTCGCCGACCTGGGCGGAGTGACCTACAACCACTCGACGAACAACGCGAACTGACCGTCAGGTGCCTTCCGCCAATCGCTGCAATCTCGCCCACTGTTGCCGGCCAACTTCCTTCACGCGCGAATCGTCCCAACGTTCCAACCGCGAATAGCGTGGGTGCCGCGAATCCTTGTATGGGTCGTTGTGCTTGGCGTTGTAACAGCCGATGAAAGCCCAACGGGGCTGGTTGCTCTTGTTCTGATCCGAGCGGTGCAGCAGGTTGCAGTCGAAGAAAATCGCCGAGCCGGGATCGAGCTCGCAGTAAACCAACTCGAAGCGTTGCAGCGCGGCGTTGACTCGTTCGAGATCGGCTCCGGTCTGATCGCCGGTCTTACCGTGCTCGATGCGGCCAAGATGCTGCGAACCGCGCAACACTTGCAGGCAGCCATTCTCGCGAGTCGCCTTGTCCAGCGCGATCATGCAGCTTGCCAGGTGCGGGAATAGACAGCCGTTGTTGTACCAGTAGCCGTAATCTTGATGCCAAGCCCACGCGCCGCCGACGCGCGGCTCTTTGAGGATCATCTTGTGGTGGTAGTGATACACCTCGTCGAGCAACAGCGTCTCCATCGCATTGACAATCCGCTCGCTGCGGACGATCGCGCTGTAGATCGCATCGTCCGGTAGTTCATTCTCGACCACGAGGTCGATCGCCCCACCCTCACCATCTGCGCGGGTCGCTTTCTTCTGAGTCAGTTCGTGATCCGCGCGAGCGATCTGAGTCAGCAGCGCGACTTCTTCGGCGTCGAGCAGGTTCGGTACGATGAAAAAGCCGTCCTCTTCGTACTGGTCAATCTGGCTGGCAGAGATGCGGAAGTAGCTCATGAGTAGTCGCTCCTCTTGGGTGTCAGAAAGTTATCGCACCAGCGACTTCAACAACACTGGCCGACCCCTTCGCGTGACCTCACAATTCCGCCAACAATCGCTGCCACGCCGCCCGCTCGCGTTTCGGTTCCACAATCCGCGCGAGATCCCGGCAGCGTGACTTCAGTCGCGTCCGAAACGCAGCGTCTGTTTCAAAGCGACTCAACAGCGCCGCCAATTCCAATGTGTCGCCGACTTCGAAGTAGCCCGGATAATCGTCGCCCAGCAATCCAATGGACCCCGCAATGCGTGAGGACAACACAGGCACACCGCACGCTAACGCTTCACAAATGGCATTCGCGCCTCCTTCCATCTTCGAGCTGTTGACCAACAACCGGCTGCGAGCCAGCACGCGCAGGGCTTGTGCGTGCGGCAAGTCTCCCAGCCAGCGATAGCGCGGATTGCGGAGCATTTCATCGCGTGCTCCGCGTTCCATTTCCGGTTCAAGCGCCGCACCTAAATGCGAGATGCTGATCTGCGATTCCGGCGGCAGTCGCCGCGCAGCCAGTGCCGTGCGAAACGGGTCTTTGACCGGTCGCAAGTGTCCCACGACGCACACTTCAAAAGCGTTCTTTCGCGGAACCGGACGCGACGTTGGTCCGATCGCTGACTGCACGATGACTCGCGCTTTGTCCTGTAATTCGCGCGGCAGCGCGTCGGCGGCGCGAGCTTGCAGCACGACCAGTCGATCGGCCAGTTCGATCGAGCGCTGAGCGGCGCGACTCTGTGGCAAATCGTGATACAAGTCGGTCCCGGTCAGCACCACGACCAGCCGTCCGGTCGGCCGCTGCGCTCGGTAACGCCGAATCGACGCAGCGCTCTTGCGAGCGTGCAAACCAATCAGCACATCGCACGCTTGATCACAAAACTCCTCGGCGGTCGTGACACGATGCCCCAGTTTCCGCAGCAGACGCACCCAGCGATCCGCTGTGATGCGATTCCCTTTGCGAGACCCCTTCGGAGCCGGTGTGACGATCAGCAGTCGCATGTGTTTCGATTTCGGTACGACAAAATCATGTTTCACAAAATGATGAAAACAGACGGGAGGATTCTAAGCGACGAGCCTCCTCAGTAGCGGCTTTGGTTTTCATGATTCTGTGAAACATGATTCTGCCCATTCTGCTTTCGGACGTCCGCGTCGCATGATAGAAGGCAAGCATGTCTAGTCTCCGCACGATCCTCATTCTTGCCCTCTGGTCACTCACGCTGAGTGTCGCGGCCGAGGAGCCGAAACTGTCCGTCGAATCATTTCGTCGAGAAGCTCTGCTGCGGCGGTTTGATGCGGACAAGGACGGCACTCTGATCGTGCGGGAGCGAGCTGCACTGCGCGCGGCGTTTGGCGGTGTCGATGTGCCGCTGCTGCCGCAGCGGCCGGATGACTACACGTCAGTTCGACTGCCCAAGCATGTGGATGCGGCGGAATTCGCACAGGGCGATAACTCGACCGAACAAAACGTGTTGACCAACGCAGGCGCGGAGCTGGGTCGAGTGTTGTTCTACGACACACAGCTCTCTCGCAACAACACCGTCTCTTGCGCGGCGTGTCATGAGCAGCGCGCGGGATTCTCCGATCCGAACCGATTCAGCAAAGGGTTTGAAGGGGGCCGCACCGGACGCAATTCGATGGGCTTGGCAAATCTGCGGTACACGAATTTCAAAGGGGCGCGGCCAGGATTCTTCTGGGATGAACGAGCCGCGACTCTGGAAGCACAAGTGCTCATGCCGATCCAGGACCGCATCGAAATGGGAATGGAATTGAGCACGTTGGAAGCCAAGCTCCAGAAGCTGCCCTATTACCCGCCGTTCTTCGCGGCCGCATTCGGCTCGCCGGAAGTGACCAGCGACCGGATCGCCAAAGCGGTCGCGCAATTCTTGCGCAGCATGGTCGCGTTGAATGCCAAGTTCGATCGCGCCGCTGCCGCCGCCGGCGGCGATTACTCGGCGGCGTTTGACAAATTCACGGAGCAGGAGAATCTGGGCAAATCACTGTTTATCGACGGAGTCAGTGGAGTCGCGGAGATGGGCTGCGCGCACTGCCACATCCCGCCGACATTCGGAATGCCCAAAGCGTTCAACAACGGGCTCGATCTGAAATCGAAAGATCCAGGACTGGGGGCGTTAGGCCGACCGACGAACGACCCATTCACGCCGTCCAACGACGGAAAGTTCAAAGCGCCGTCGTTGCGAAACATCGCGCTCACTGCGCCGTACATGCACGATGGCCGTTTCAAAACGCTGGAGGAAGTCATCGAGCATTACAGCCGCGGCGTTCATCGTCATGAGAACCTTGGTTTGGCATTCGGCGAACAGCAGGGCGATCGTGCCACGACCGGATTTCAACTGACCGGCGAACAGAAAGCGGCACTGGTCGCGTTCATGAAGACGCTCACCGACGAATCGCTGATCTCCGACCCAAAGTTTTCTGATCCGTTTGTGCGAGTCGCCAGCCAGACGAAGAAGTAGGAGCGAGCATGTCATCGAAAATCATTTGCGTATTGAGCCTGATGCTGATTCTTTCAATCGTCATCCCGGCGAATGCGTCGCAGAAAGAGACGACTGCGCCGGCCGCTCGGTATCAGAAGCTGCTCGATGAG
This sequence comes from Planctomyces sp. SH-PL62, assembly GCA_945893045.1. Classification (GTDB taxonomy): domain Bacteria; phylum Planctomycetota; class Planctomycetia; order Planctomycetales; family Planctomycetaceae; genus SXKJ01. Next base: position 44,869 of record CAMDEA010000033.1, on the reverse strand, counting down.
TACGAAGGGGGCGCGAAGGCACCGGAGCTGGCCGCGCGATTTCTCGAACTTGCCGAGCAACACGCCAGCGATCCCGTCGCGATCGACTCGCTGGTCTGGGTGCTGACCAAACTCCGTCTCCGCCCCGAAGCGACTCGAGCCTTGGAATTGCTCGAACGCGATCATCTCAACGACGAACAATTCGCGGCGGCTTGTCGGCACGTCGCGCGGACTCCGTCTGTCGCTGCGGAGAAGTTGCTGCGAACGGCACTGGAAAAGAGTCGGAACGAAAAAGTGCGCGGCCATGCGTGTCGGCAGTTGGCCTATCTGCTCGACCAACAGGCCAGCGTTGTTGACCAATTGAAAAAGGAACCGGAATCGGCCGACCGTGTGATGCAGTTCTACGGCGCGGAGTACGGCAAGCATCTGAAATCGCTCGACCGCGAGCAGTTGGAAAAGAAACGCGAACAACACTACGAGTTGATGCTCAAGTCATTCGCCGACGTGCCGACGTCCGACGGCACGTTGGGCGAGATTGCCGAAAAGGCCCTTTTCCGAATCCGTCACTTGTCGATCGGCCGAGTCGCTCCGGAGATCGTCGGCGAAGACATCTTCGGCAAGACGTTCAAGCTCAGCGACCATCGCGGCAAGGTCGTGGTGCTCAGCTTCTGGGGTCATTGGTGAGGCCCCTGCCGGGAGATGTACCCGCACGAGCGGTCGCTCGTGAAACGCCTGCAAGAACAAGAAAAACGATTTGTCTTCCTCGGCATCAACAGCGACGAGGACCGAGAAGAGTTGAAGAAGACGCTCGAAAAAGAACAAATCACCTGGCGTAGCTGGTGGGACCAGGGCAGCCCGGACGGGCCGATCCAAACGAAATGGGACGTCACCGAACGCCCCGCCATTTTTGTTCTCGATGCTCGTGGAGTGATCCGGTTCAAAGACTTGAAGGGCGATGAACTCGACAAAGCGGTCGACGCGCTGCTTGCGGAACGCCCCGCCCCAAAGTAGCAGGCACCGCTCGATTCAATTTCATCCGTGATCTGTCCATCGCGGCGAAGAGAGATGTCTCCGGATGGGGACGCAGCCAAATGCGTTTGGGTCAGGAGTCCTTTCTCGTCGCTGGAGTTTTTTCTCGTCCGCATGCCTGGCGATAAGTGGTCGGTGTTTCGCCCGTGTGGTTGAGAAATGCGCGGCTGAAATACGACGGGCTGGAAAAGCCGAGTTGATGACTCACCTGTTCCACGGTGAGCGACGAGTCGTTGAGTAGTCGCTTGGCCTGCCAGATTTTCAACTGATTGAAGTAGGTCATGATTCCGCAGCCGAAGGCCTCGCGGAAGAATTCTTTGGCCCGTGTGGGACTCGTCCCGACCTCGCGGGCGATTTGGCGGATGCTCAGGCGGTCCCGCACCCGCGCCAGCAGCAGGCGACGGATCTGTTTGGCGGCGTCAAGATCGGGGTCCAGAGGGTTCGGAGCGCCGCACAGTCGCTCCTTGATCTGACCGAGAATGGCCAGCAGTCCGCCGGTCAGCGCGAGTGGCTCGCGCGGCTGTTCGGCGGTGAGGTGATCCGCGACGAGCCAGAAACTGTGATGCAATTCTTGGTCGCCGGATGTCATGAAGCGATGCAGGCCGCGTGTGTGTGAGTGCAACTCGCGGCAGCAGCTTTCGACACCCGTGTCTACGGGCCAGCGGCCCGTTTGGGCCGGGTCGAGAAGCAGACTGAGAGTCGCGGCCGTCTGCCGGCCGTCGTTGCGCCACGAATGCCGCAGCCCTGGACCGATCAAATAGAACACACCGGCTTCCAGGGGCATGTCACCTTCGGTCGTACAGAGTGTGAGCGGACCTTGCAGGCAGCCGTGCAATGCGATGCAGGAATGAGAATGGGGTTGCGTGACCGTGGTGGCCGGGAAGTGGCCTGAGGCGAAGTGCAGGAACGGCCGCGGAGTCGGACGCAGATAGGCCAGGTAGCTGCGATCTTCCAGTTGTGGGAGAGCATTCGATGCGGGTGGAGCTGTCTCCGCTGTGGGTTTTCGAGTTCGTTGTGTCGCGCGCATGGTCCTGCCTCTGGAACGCTGGACGCCATTTCAAAAGTAACCCGAAGCGTGAGCGAGAGTCGATTCCACGCTGGATGTCCCGACTCCCTTGCTGACGCTTCGGGTTACTTTTCGGGTTCTGAAACCAATTCAACTCTTGTTTTCTGGACTCAAACTACCGCAGTCCCGGCAGTGTGAAAAGGCGCGGCGAGGGACTCTCGCCGGTCTGTCCGAAATGGAAAGACTTTGGGCCAACTGTGCATGTTCTCTGTGGACTGCGCCGCGTACTTTGCGACGCATGAGATGTTGTGCCAGAGTACGAATCGGACTCGCCATGCCGCGCGAATGCTCTTCAATGTTGATGTTCTTGGTCGCCCTGACGATGGCGAGCCAAGTGGTCGTCTGCGCCGACGACGAGAAGTCAGGCAAGTCGAGCGAGTCTGTCCCCGGATCGACTTTTGAGGCGGACATCCAGCCGCTGTTCCGCGCGAAATGCGTGCGCTGTCACGGCGGCGAGGCGCGCAAGGCGGATCTTGATCTGCGGACGGTCGTCGGAGTTCTCAAGGGAGGTGAGTCTGGGCCGGCGATCGTGCGCGGCCAGCCAAGCAAGAGCCTGCTCTACGAAAAAGTTCATAGCGGCGAGATGCCACCGGATGAAAAGGATCGCCTGAGCGAAGGCGAGATCAAAGCTCTTCAGCATTGGATCGCGGCTGGCGCGAAATCGGGGACTGTCGAAGGTGAGAAGACCGCCGGACCATCGGCGACGCCCAACCAGCACGACATCATTCCCATCATGCTGCGCCGTTGCTCGGCCTGTCACGGACTGCACCGGCAAGAAGCCGGACTGGATTTGCGGACCAAGGCGGCGATGCTGCGCGGGGGCAAGTCAGGACCGGCGATTGTTCCGGGCAAGGCTGACGAGAGCCGGATCATCCAGAAGATTCGCGCGGGTGAGATGCCGCCGCGCAGTCGGCTCGTGGAAGTGAGCATCAAGCCGATCGAACCGGACGAGACCGAAACGCTGGCCAAGTGGATCGCGGCAGGAGCACTCGAAGTTGCCATCGAACCAGACATCGCAACCGCAACACCTGATCCACTGGTGAGCGACGCGGAGCGAGACTTCTGGGCGTTCCGTGCGCCGCAGCCGGTTGCGGTGCCGAGCGTGCGTGATGCCGCGCGGGTCGGCAACTCCATCGACGCCTTCATCCTGCAAAAGCTGGAGCAGAAGGGACTCGGTCTCGCGCCGGAGGCCGACCGGATCACTCTGATGCGGCGAGCGTATTTCGATCTGACCGGCTTGCCTCCCGAACCCGCCGAGATCGAAGCCTTCCTCGCCAACCGTGATCCCCAAGCGTACGAGAAACTGATCGAGCGATTGCTCGAATCGCCTCGGTACGGCGAGCGGTGGGGCCGCTACTGGCTGGACTTGGCCGGCTACGCGGACTCCGAAGGAAAGCGCGAGCAAGACCTGCCCCGGCCTCACGCTTGGCGATTCCGCGATTACGTGATTCGTTCGCTCAATGCCGACAAGCCGTTCAATCGGTTTCTGCTGGAACAAATTGCCGGAGACGAATTGGCCGACTACGAACACGCTCCGGAAATCACCGCTGAGATCTACGACAACCTCGTCGCGACGGCGTTCCTGCGCATGGCTCCCGATGGCACTTGGGCGAACATCACCGGCTACGCTCCGGATCGCATCGAAGTCATCGCCGACGAGATCGACGTGCTCGGCTCGGCAGTCATGGGGCTGACTTTGAAGTGTGCTCGCTGCCACAGCCACAAGTTCGATCCGATTCCGCATCGCGACTACTACCGGCTGGTGGATGTCTTCAAGGGAGCTTACGACGAGTACGACTGGCTCAAGCCCGACCTCTTTTCGGGAACAGCTCCGCTCAGCAAGGACGTGCTTGGCGGGCGGCATCTGCCGTTCGTCACGACAGCGGAACGCCAAACGTGGGAGGCGCACAATGCGAAGCTCGATCAGGAGATCACTGCGGCGAAGGCGAAGGCAGGAACCGAGGACCAAGTGAAAGCGCTCGCAGGTCAGCGTCAGCCGGAGCCACGCATTCAGGCGCTGTGGGATCGCGGCCGACCGTCGCCGACTTACATCTATCGTCGTGGCGATCCGCTGAGTCCCGGTCGCCTGGTCGGGCCGGGCGTTCCTTCGATGCTGACGGACGGCAAGACTCCCTTCGACGTGCAACCTCCCTGGCCGGGCGCGAAGCAGACAGGTCGGCGGCTGGCGTTTGCCAAGTGGCTGACTCGGCCGGACCATCCGCTGACCGCACGCGTGCAAGTGAACCAAATCTGGAAGCACCACTTTGGGACGGGCATCGTCAAGACGCTGGGAAACTTCGGTCGAGCCGGCTCGCCACCCTCGCATCCGGAATTGCTCGACTGGCTGGCGCAGGAGTTCGTCCGGCAAGGCTGGAGTCTCAAGGCCATGCACCGCCTGATGATGACCAGCGCCACCTACCGACAGAGTTCTGCCGTGACGGCGAACCAAGAGAAAGTCGATCCGGAGAACACGCTGGTTTCGCGCATGCCGCTGGTTCGTCTGGATGCCGAGGCACTCTATGACTCACTGCTGCTGGTTGCCGGTCGCTTGGACGAGACTCGGTTCGGCCCGCCCGATGCAGTGACCGTTCGCGCCGACGGATTGGTGACGCCGGTCGGCACCGCACGCGGCTGGCGGCGGCTCGTTTATGTGCGGCAAGCGCGGAAGCAGCTTGCCACGCATCTGGAGAACTTCGACTTCCCACAGATGAACCCCAACTGCATCGAGCGGCGTGACTCCATCGTTGCTCCGCAGGCTCTGCATCTGATGAATAACGGAATGGTCTATCAGCTTGCCGAGCACTTCGCGTCGCGAGTGCTCGGCGAGGCCGGGACCGATCCGGCCAAGCAAGTCGAGCGGGTCTACTGGCTGGCCTTGAGCCGACCACCGACGGACGAAGAACGTCAAATCGGCGTGGCGGCTTTGAACCAACTCGCGGCGAACGGGGCCAAGAACCCGGCCGCCGCCCCGCGTAATGCTCTGACGGCGTTTTGTCACGCGATCATGAACTCAGCGAGCTTCCTGTATGTGGATTAGGTATTGAGTAGCCACGCTCGCCAAGAGCGTGGGTTTTCCGCGAATTCCCCCACGCTCTTGGCGAGCGTGGCTACCCAGAGATCAACGCGGTTCACCGACGAAAGACGTGAAACGATGTCCAAACCAAAACAACGAACGGCGACACAGTCACTGACTCGCCGGAATTTGTTTCAGCGGGTCTCTGGCGGACTCTGCGGAGCGGCACTGACGCATTTGTTGGGACAGGATGCTGCGCGCGGATCAAGGCTTCTCGCGTCCGACGAGACGAGCGCTCCACCATCCGACCTCAAGCCACGCCAGCCGCATTTCGAGCCGCGGGCGAAGTCGGTCATTCACCTCTTTATGAATGGTGGTCCTAGTCAAATGGACCTCCTCGATCCAAAACCGTTCCTCGACGAGCACCACGGGCAGACCTACTTCGACAAGATCGCGGGCGAGGTCGAGAACCCTCAGAGCGCCGGTGCGCTGATGCGCAGTCCGTTCCAGTTTGCTCAGCACGGACAGTGCGGCATGTGGGTCTCTGAGGCGTTGCCGCACCTCGCTCGGCAAGTCGATGACATCGCGCTCATCCGTTCGATGCACACGACGAACCTGACCCACGAGCCGGCGATTTACCTGATTCAGTCGGGCAAGATGAGTCCGAGCCGGCCGACACTGGGCGCGTGGGTGGCTTACGGCCTGGGGAGCGAGTGCGCCAATCTCCCGGCCTACGTCGTGCTCGATGATCCGCTGGGACTGCCGATCAACGGCGTCGAGAATTGGCAGGCGGGCTTCCTGCCGCCGACCTTTCAGGGAACTCGTTTTCGTTCGACAGGCTCGCCCGTGCTGAACCTTCGCGCCGAGGTCGATCGGCCGGCGGAGGTGGTACGGGTGGAGCGCGAGCTGCTGTCGCGACTCGATCAACTTCACCTGCGTCAGCGACCCGGCCAACCGATCTTGGAGGCCCGCATCGCCAGCTACGAACTGGCGGCGCGGATGCAGTTGGCGGCCAGCGACGCCCTCGACATCTCGCAAGAAAGTCCGGCGATTCAGGAAATGTACGGCGTGGGTCGCGAACCGACCGACTCCTACGGCCGGCGCTGTCTCATCGCTCGCCGATTGGTCGAGCGTGGCGTGCGTTTCGTGCAGCTCTACATCAACGCCCAGATTTGGGACAACCACACCGCGCTGGCTGCGGACATGAAGAAGGCTTGCGCGCGAACCGACCAGCCGATCGCCGCGCTGCTCCATGATCTGAAACAACGCGGGCTGTTCGACAGCACGCTCGTCGTGTGGGGCGGTGAGTTCGGCCGGCTTCCGATCGCTCAATTGCCGGCCGACAAGGACGAGCGCAAGGCGGGGCGCGATCACAACAAGAACGCCTTCTGCACCTGGATGGCCGGTGCCGGCATCAAGGGCGGAACCACTTATGGAGCCACCGACGAACTCGGTCTCGCCGCCGTCGAGAACCGCGTCAGCGTCCCCGACTGGCACGCGACGATCCTGCACCTGCTCGGTCTGCACCACGATCAGTTATTCATCATGGAGAACGGTCTGAGAGAGCGTCTGACCGGCGTGCTCGAAGCCCGCATCGTGAAGGGGGTTTTGGCATGAAGAATCCGCTGGGCAGTGAGGTAAGCTTTGAGGCCGATGAACGCTGGGCGAAACTGCCGCCTGGTTGGAGTTGGACGGAAGTCGCCGCCGTCGCGACCGACTCGCGCGACCGTGTGTTCGTCTTCAATCGCGGCGAGCATCCGGTCATGGTCTTCAACCGCGATGGCTCATTCGTGACGTCGTGGGGCGAAGGAGTGTTCGCTCGGGCGCACGGCATCACGATCGGGCCAGACGATGCCGTCTATTGCACCGACGACCTCGACCACACCGTCCGAAAGTTTACGCCCGACGGCACGCTACTGATGACGCTCGGCACCAGCGGCCGGCCTTCAGAGACCGGCGCGACGAGCATCGACTTTCGCACGATCCGTCACGCCGGGCCGCCGTTCTACTTTCCGACCAACGTCGCGCTCTCCGCCGCTGGCGAAATCTATGTCACCGATGGATACGGCAATGCCCGCGTTCACAAATTTTCGCCGGACGGTCGGTTGCTTTTGTCTTGGGGCGAACCGGGCACGGGGCCGGGCCAGTTTCGAGTTCCGCACGGGATCGCTGTCGATCGGCATGGAACCGTGTTCGTCGCCGATCGCGAGAACAGCCGCATCCAACTCTTCTCGGCGGACGGCAAGTTCCTCGACGAGCGACCCGACATCGCGCGGCCCTGCCAAGTTGCGTTTGATGCCGCGGGCAACCTATTTGTCGCCGAGTTGGGCTACCGCGCCGGCATGTGGCCCGGCACGTTGCCACCATCACCCAACGCAACCGGCGGGCGCGTCAGCGTGTTTGACTCGCGCGGCGAACTGCTGACCCGCTGGGGCGGAGGCGACAACCCGACCGCTCCCGGCGACTTCTTCGCGCCGCACGACATCTGCATCGACTCGCACGGAGATGTCTACGTCGCTGAGGTCGTGATGTCGGCCGGCGGCAACCGCGGCCTCGTCGCGCCGGACTGTCACAGCCTGCAAAAATTCAATCGTCGGGGGAGCATGTAGCCACGTTCGCCAGAACGTGGGAATACCCGCGACCCCCCCACGTTCTGGCGAACGTGGCTACGACGCAACAAGCCTCTTACGAAAATCACACTCCTTGGAGATTCAACCATGCGCGCGTGGCGGTTTTATGGTTTCGGCGATTTGCGGCTCGACGAAGTTCCCGTGCCCGAACTGCGACCTCGGCATGTGCTCGTGGAACCGCTGTGCGTGCAGCCGAGCGTCACCGAGGCCCAGCTTGCCTTCGGCATTCCGACGTTGGCCTACGATCGCGTGAAACGTCGGCTCGAAACCGAGGCCCCCATCCAATTGTTCGGCCATGAGTTCTGCGCCCGCATCATCGAGACCGGTCCCGGCGTCAGTCGCTTCCAAGTCGGAGACCGTGTCGCCGCACGCGCAAAACTCCCTTGCGAGAAATGCTCGTTGTGTCTGTCCGAGCGTAGCACTCTCTGCCGCAAAGGACCGGTGATCGGTTTCGACCAACCGGGCTGTTTCAGCGAAGTGGCCTCGTTGCCGGAGATCGCGCTGGTCAAAGTCGATGACTCCATCTCGGACAGCGAGGCCGCCTGCCTGCAATCGCTGAGCGACAGCATCGCCGCCGTCGAAACCGCCGCGATTCAAATGGGCGACTCGGTGGTCATCTTCGGCCAAGGAAGCATGGGACTGGAGTGCCTGCAAATCGCACGCATCAGCGGAGCGGGCTTGGTCATCACCGTGGACGTGCGAGATGAGTCCTGCCGCATCTCGAAAGAACTCGGAGCGGACCACGCGCTGAACGCTCGGACCTGCGATGTCGTGGAAACGATTCGCGATTTGACCGACGGCAACGGGGCCGACGTTGTCTTCGAGTGTGCCGGCGGCAGCCCGAAACAAGGACTCGCCGGCACGCAAACTCTGCGACAAGCCATCGACGCCGCGCGGTCGGGAGGCAAGGTGATCGGCGTCTCCTGGTTCGGCGGTCCCCTGGAATTGAACGTCGATCTGCTGCGCGAACGGAGCCTGCGCTACCTCTTCCCCGACATCAGCACGCAAGCTCACCTCGAACACACCGTCCGCCTCGTTGCCTCCGGCCGCGTCCATCTCCACTCGATCATCACGCATGTGCTGGACGGTCTGGAATCCGTCCCCCAAGCGTTCGAGATCACAGCCAACAAGGGAAAGTTCCACGCGATCAATCCGGCCCAGGTCGTCATCCAACGTGACACCGATCACCCACGAGGACACATCGCTTGAAATCAGCACTCGCAGAATCCATCCCGTTGGCTCAGCCGCCGGAGTCGATGCGGCCGGATCGGCCCGAGGTGATGAACTCGGTCGGCACGGGGCCGCTGGTCGAGTTGGCTCGCGGCGTCAACTTTGAATGTTTGGTCGGCAGCCACAATCACGCGCGGCGATTGACAACCGGAATCGTGACGTTCGCTCCCGGCGCGACGTTGCCATACCACAATCACACGTTCTCAGAATCGATCACGCTGCTGAGTGGATCAGCGGTCATCGAGATTGAAGGCCGCAGCTACTCGCTGAAGAAACTGGACAACGTCGTGGTTCCGACCGGTCGAGTTCACGCGGCGCGCAATCCCTCGACGACGGAGCCGGCGGTGTTTCACATCGCCCTCGCGTCCGATTCACCGGCTCGCACGTTGGTCGAAAAGTTCTTCCCGCGCCGTTCAATGCCCGACGATTCCACCGGCTTCCCCGGAGCCGAACGAGTCAACCGCTTCGCGACCGCGAAACGCTTCGCTGCCGGGCCGAACACCGAGTTCATCGACTTCTTCAACGCCGACCTGATCCCCGGCCTCGAAATGAGCGGCGGCTACGGACTGTTTCATCCGACCGGCCGGCTGCCCGCGCATGTGCATGACTTCGACGAATCCATCTGCATCATCTCCGGACAAGCGATGTGCGTCGTCGAAGGCCGGCGCTACGGGATGCGCGATGGCGTGACCGCATTGCAACCGCGCGGCCGAGTCCATTACTTCATCAACGAAACACCGAACACGATGGAGATGCTGTGGGTCTATGCTGGCCCGAAGCCAGAACGCATTCTCGTCGAAGAGCGTTGTGCGACCGAGGAAGGAAATCCCTGGCGATGAGTCGAATGAAAAACCGAGCCGCAGTGTCTAATCCACGAATTGGCCGTCGTAGCCGATCGACTTGAGCGACTTGAGCAGTTCGTCGCGCGGCACAACTTTGTCGCGCTGTGTGCCGATCGTGGCGAGGCGTTTTTCATAATCGACTTGGACGGCAAGCACACCCGGTGCTTGATGCAGGGCCGCAGCGGCCTTGGCCGCTCAGCCATAACACGTCATGCCGACGATCTTGACCTCGGTGCGCGTCATGTCCGCGGTGATCTTGTCGCTGCCGGTACCGATCAACCCGGTCACGAACTGCGGACAGAAGAGAAACACGACGGCCATCAGCGTGACGGCCCACAGCATGACTTTGTTGAACGCCATCATGTTGAACCGTCGCTTGCCGACGGCCTCGGTTGACGGTGAGCAACATTCGACCGCTGCGTTAGCCGCGTGCCGTGGTCGGTACGTGAAGTAAAAGGCCATGCCGAGGAAGCTGAACGTCACGACCATGAAGAGCGGCCGATAGGCTTCCAAGGCCGAAGCGATTCCCGCGCCGGAGACGCCGACCGCCAACAACAGGACTGGCAACCAGCAGCAACTCGATGCCATGAGCGCCGAGACGATTGTGCCGATCTTGGCGATCAACTCAACGCGATTGGAAGAAAGTTTCGAGGGTGTCGTCGTTGCGCCCGGCAACGTCTTCGCCGTCGTCGTTCAGCAATTGGCGACGGGCAACGATCGGCGTTCTAATTCGCTCGTCATGGAATGACTCCTGGATTCGTGTGATTCGACTACTTCTTAACGTCCGCTTCAAAGCCTTCTTTTTTGATGATCTCACGCAGCTTTTCCACCGTTATCTTCTCTCTGTCAAACGTGACCTTCAACAGGTCGTGGTCCCATTCATCGCGGACTAACTCAACGCCGGGAAGCCCTACCAGGGCCTCTTTGACCCGATTGGGTCAATCCTCTCACATCAATGCCAATCGCTTGCCCATGTCGGTGACATGAAACGTCACGGTTTCGATGCCGGCTTTCGTCGATGGTTCGGGCGCGGGCGAACGGCCGCAGCCTGAAATTGACGCCGTCAATAAGACGGCCAATCCAATCAGTCGCACTGTTGCGAGCATCACGCTGTTCTCTCCGATTGGCGAGCCGGAGGGCGTCAGCCCCCGGACAGTTGCGATTGCCATGTCGTCCGGGGGCTGACGCCCTCCGGTTCGCCTACGCTATTGGGGCTGTTTCGCTTCGACGTCACACGCGACCCGAAAGCCAATCCAAGGATAACGGTTCTTGTGCATCGCTTTCTGCCGGTACGCCGAGCGGCACGCTCGCGCATCATCCAGCCACGAGCCGCCGCGGACCACTAGAAAAAAATTGCCGAAGTCATCCGGAAACGTCCCCACCGGCGGACCTCGCGGGTCTGTCTGCGGATTCTCTTCATAGGCTTCCGGATCGTACCAGTCGGCACACCATTCGGAGACGTTGCCGTGCATGTCGTACAGACTGAAGGCATTGGGCGGATACGAACCGACCTTGGCCGTGCGGCGCAAATACGGCCCCGGCTCCGCATCAGCATACGGTGTCTTGCCGTTGCAGTTGGCCTTGAGCGATGACAGCGATGCGCCGCCATGAAACGCCGTGACGGTTCCGGCTCGGCAGGCGTATTCCCATTGAGCTTCCGTCGGCAGGCGATACTTGCGGCCAGCACTCAGTTCATCCGGTTGCGCCGACAGCTTGCGGCAAAAATCAGCCGCGTGACTCCACTCCATATTTTCCATCGGATGATCCGGGCCGCCACCGTTGTTGCTGCCGAACGTCGGTTGAATCTGGCCACCCATGATTTTGGTGAACTCGGCTTGAGTCACTTCGTACACACCCAGGTAAAACGGCTGAGTGATCGTCACATCGTGCTGCGATTCTCCGCGGACTCGTTCCGGCTCAGTACGAGGCGATCCCATCACAAACTTCCCCGCCGGGATGCGGGCCAGCTTCATGCCGATCGAATTCGTCAGGACTTCAATCTTGGCCGGCGCGGCGGCCGGTTCGTCCGCGCTGGTTGATCGGCACCAAGTCGCGACCATCACGATCGTAGCCACGTTCGCCAGAACGTGGGTCTTTCTCACGCTTGCCCACGTTCTGGCGAACGTGGCTACGGATTTGACAAATCGCCAGACAAGCTCACGCATCATGACCTCGCACATTCACATGTCGTTGATCGTTCAGAATACTTCGCGCCGGTTGCCGCTCACGCATCAATTGAATTTCTGATCCGTCGAAAGCGACCTCGGCTGGCAGAGGACTGCCGTGGAACATGGCTGGCGAAGACCACAGGCCATACGCACCGGCGTTGCCGAATGCCAACACGTTGCCCGGTTCGAGACGGGGCAACAGACTGGACTCCGCAAGCACATCGGCTGGCAGGCTCAAGCAACCCAGCACATCGGTGGGTGTGAGCGACGAGGGCTGCGCGTTCAAAGCCAGAGGCGGGCTGGCTTTTGTGCGCAGACAAAGCCCGCACATGTCGGCGCGCTGGTGAGTTCCGCCATCGACCACCACGGCCGCACGGCCTTGAAAGGTTTGATGACCGAGCACAGACGTCAGATACCAACCGGCCTGAGCCACCAAGTATCGGCCCAGTTCAAGCACAATCCGCGTGGCCGGCATTCGCTTGGCAATCATCGCCAATTCTTGGCCGATGGTTCCCAGATCCAACTCGCCGGCCGTCGATGCGTAAGGAATGCCGAAGCCGCCGCCGAGATTCAGCAGCGCGGGCGCGATTCCCAAATCGTCAGCCGCTCGTTGAGAGATCGCCAACGCGCCACGCAAATGCGCGACGATGCCTTCGGCGTTGAGATATTGCGAGCCGGAAAAAACATGGAAGCCGATGACGTTGACCGCTCGTGAGTTCACCAGCACACGGCACGACGAGACATCTTCACCGACAAAGCCAAACCGCGACTCGTGTCCCGCCGCGACAACCGCTTGCGAACCAAAGTCGGGACGCAATCGCAACACGATTGGGTTGGACAAACGATGCTCGGCCAGCATTTGCAATTCGCTCGGCGAATCCACCGAGATGACGGCGGCGGGCAAGTCGCGAAGTTGTGCGAGTGTTTCCGGAAGTTTGAACGGACCAGCCACGAAGATCCGCGGAGACGGAAAGCCGGCTTCCACGGCCGTCGCCAGTTCGCCCGCCGAAGCCACATCAGCACCGATTCCGCAACTCGACAGGACATCGCAAATGCCGAGCGATGCGTTCGCCTTCAGCGAATACAGAATCTCGACCGCAGGCGGCAAATGTTTGCGCAACTTCGCCACCTGCTCGCGCAATCGACGCATGTCGAAGGCGTAGGTCGGCGTGCCGTAGCGGCGAACGATTTCTAGCAGGTGCCGGTTGACTTCATCCATTTCCATGTCCAAAAGCCGATGACTAAAAACGTCGTCAGCCAGGTGATGACGGTCGACGCGCGGTTGCCGCGCTTGAGAACGTAAAGCACATAGTGCGCGCGGCCCAAGAGCACCGCCGTCAGCCCGATGAAAACCGGCGACAACCAACTGACGACCGTTGCGGCTGAACTCCCTGCTAACCCGAGCAAGGAAAGAATCGCTGCGGCAGTTCAGTTGGGCACGATCGCCGCCGTGCCGAACAGCGCACCCAATGCGCTGACGGCTCGATTCCCTGTCGTTCGTTTCTGTTCGTTGATCGGCTTCATGGAGTTTTCGTTTCCGAGTACTTCATCACTTCAAAACGAGTCACCAGAATCCGTCGTGGTTTGGCCGGGAGTTTCTTCAACATTTCGGGCCACCGACCGGACCAACCATCGAGTCGCCCGCTGACGCTGGTGACTTTCTCGCTCCGTGCCAAGGAAGCTTTCAATTCGTCGAAAGCAGTCTTGAACTCGGCCTCTGAGTTTTGCGCCAGCACGAACTCCGGCTCCGCACCGGAAACTTTGAGAGTCGTCTCCTTTTCGCCAACAACGATCGTTCCCGCCACGGTCACTTCGAGGCTCACCAACCCGCTGCTGGTTCCGCCAGAAAGCCGAGTGGCCCAAACGCTCTCGTGCAGCTTGTCGAGGTCGATCAGTTTTCCGGGCTTGGCTCGAAACGTCACTGTCCCAATGTCGTACTTGCCGGTCTTGTTGAATCGTTTGAAAGCAATCGTTTCCGCGTCCACGTCATACAGACGTGCTGTGGCATCTCGCGCCACACCGGCTCATCAGTGCATTTCGGCCCCGGTCACGGTCATCACGCCGCTGAGCACCTGGGCGTTAGCGGTGGACGCCATCAATAGCGAACACGCGAAAGCTGCGAGCCAACGATCAACGGACATGGTTTGGTCTCCTTTGGTTTTGAAAGTTAATTGAGTCAACGTAGCCGTCATCGCTCCGCGTGACGAGCCGAACCACCAATCCGCGTCGGTGAAGCGTTCGGCTCGTCACGCGGAGCGATGACGGCTACGTTGAACTTAAGCCACGCGTCCACGGTGGAACTTTTCTAACTCGCCATTGGCGTGCGCGATGGTCACCAGTTTTTCGACGATCGGTTCGAGCTGCAAACCGGCGATCGCGAAGTACAGTTCGTCGTCCGGCAGTTCGGTGTAAACGCGATTGCCAATGCAACCCAAGTTCGTGGCGGTGCGTCCGGATCGCATCACTGCTGGGATCGCCGCGCAGGTGGGGCGGCCAACCATCGACGAGTCACAATCGAGTCCCGCCAAGTGCGCCGCTTCAGCCAACAACATCATCTGTTTCGCGTTGCCAGCCACGAGGACGACGTCGGGAGCGAACGTGGCAGCGGCCAGCGGCGAGTAGATGGCGACGCCGAACTTCTCCCCGCGCCGCGGAATGCCGGGGACTTCCGACATGTTGATGTATTCGAGCTGCACCATCGTGCCGACTAGCCCCTCCAGCTCCTTCGCCGTTTGTTCCGGCAAGTCGATGCCGTGCGTGTGCGAGCCGATCGGACAGCCGTAATGGTCTGACGCTTCCGTAAAGAAGGTGTGTCCGTCAGCCGCTGATTTCCAATACGTGCAACCGGCCAGCGCGGCTGCCTTGATCCGCGGCACGCCCTCCGGAGCCGCGTCCTGAAACTTGATCGCCACGGGCTGTGACCGCAACGCCAATAACTCAATCAACCGTGCTGCCGCGCTCATGAAAAACTCCTGGAGAGCTGCGGCTCGACGCAGCCCTCCATTCTGTTGGAATGAAGATGTTGATTGTCAGAACAGTCGCGGTTGTTCAGCCGACTTCGCAGTGAAGTTTTCTGGACTTTGAGAGCCGCTATTTCAATCGAATGGAGGGCTGCGTCGAGCCGCAGCACTCCAGGAACTTAAAACATATTCGTCGTGCTGTTGCTGAGAGGGTCCAACTGACCCTCGGTGGGCTCCGCTCAGCAGAACCAAGATTCGGTCAGCCTCGGAGCCTTCCGGCGATCCAGCGGCAGCGAGCGAACGATGACCGGAGGTTGTCGCTCATGAGCCAAATCCAGCACGCGGTAAAAAGTGGTCGCGGTGTCTTCACCCGCGCGAGTGGCTTCTTCCACCAACCGTGCGACTGCTTTCTGCAACTGATCCATGCGCGGATCGGGATGCGTCCAGCGGTAGCTGAACGCGGCCTCGTCCAGCGGCCCACGATGCGGCAGAGTCTCCGGATGTTCCGCCAACCAAGAGCCGGGCGGGATCAGCAGCCGGATCGCGTACTGCACTGGATCAACGTGATCGATCAGGCCGTTGGTTTCAATGAAGTCGAGCACTTCGCAGTAGTCTTCGCGCGTCGTCCATGGCGTGAAGACGACCCATGTGGGTCGCAGCGCGATGCCCGCATCCCGCACGATATTCAGAGCGGCGGTCACGTCGTCCCGCGTATGTTGTTTGTCGAAAATCCGCAGCACTTTTTCGCTGAGTGATTCGACGGCCGAGATGATGAACAAGCAGCCGGCAGCGGCGAATTCCGGTAAGTCCTCGCCGCGATGCAAGAGATGCTCGACCTTGGCCGTGAAGTCGAAGGTGAGCGTCGGAAACTCTGCGTGCATTGCGCGGACCACGCGCAGTGAGTGCTTGGGGCCGTTCAAAAAGTCTGGATCGCCAAACGTGATGTGAGTGGCTCCCGCGCGCACCTGGCGGCGAATGTCTTCCAGGACGACGTCCGGTGGCACGGTGAAGAACCGGCCTTCATACACCGGCGGAATCGGGCAGTGAGTACACAAATGCAAACAGCCGCGACTGGCTTCGACGTAACCCGACGTGCGACGCTGGCCGTTGTGTTCCAATTGGGCGTACTTATCCAGAGTTGGCAGCGCGTCTCGTTCGGGGATCGCAAACGACAACCGCACGAGATTCGGTCCCGCCGGTTGCTGACGCCGGATCACGCCCGCGACTTGAGCATCGGCCTCTGACTCCAGCGACTCGACCAGCGCGACCAGCGGCCCTTCGTATTCGCCGCCGATACACGAGTCCGCGCCGTGAGCCAGCAGGTACTCGGAGTTCAATGCGGCATAGAGTCCGTAGCAGCAGATGTGGCAGTTCGGATTGATTTCTCGCAGCCGCTCGATGACCCGCACGCCCAGCCGCATCGCCGTGTGCATTGGGACGGAGATCCCAACGAACCGCGCCCGCGCCGCAATATCCGAGTCAAACTTCTCGACTGCAATGTCGATCGCGACCGGCAAGTAACCCGCGCGTCGCAGGAATCCCACCGGCATGGCGACACCGAGCGGTTGGTGCCCCAACTCGTAACACGAGACCAACAGAATGGAACCTTCACCGCGCAAGTCCATTATCAGTCCTCCGGAATCAACTGCTCGTCAGATGCGGGCACTGCCGGTCACACTAGCAGGCATTGAAAGGATTCGACTCTCACACCTCAAGCTGGATTGCTGAACTCAGCCAATTCCAAACGCAGACAGGTTTGAGAGCGTTGGACCGGCGACACCGTGATCGTCACGAGTCGCAGTGGCGGTGGTACCGATCGTGACGACAAAAACTTCGACCGTTTCACAGACGTCCTCGAATCGCTCCGAATTCAGGGGCGATCGACTGAACTTGGTGGAAGTTTAAGGTCTCCCCCTTGACACTTTGGGGGTCGAGACGTTCCCCTATTGCCCAACTCATAGGTGCCAGCCGATATGACCGGTCGCTGCCTGTGAGTTCCCGCCAGAGTCCCCGGCCTCTACACAACCTGCCTTCAATGCTCTGACAAATTCAGACCTGCCGGTGCTCATCGGGCACGTATCCTTTGAAGACCTACCGTTCCGGCTCGGCAATTCGCTGAACCAACAGACCAAGGAGTTTCGTCCATGGGAATGCGTCCTTCACGTCGTGACTTTCTGCATGTGGGCTTTTGCGGAGGCATTGGCCTGACGCTCGCCGACTACTTCGCCTTGAAGGCCAAGGCAGACATCAAGAAATACGAGAGCAAAGAGGGGACAGCCAAGTCCGTCATTTTCATCTATTTGCCCGGCGGCGCTGCTCACCAGGAGACCTGGGATCCAAAACCATATGCTCCGATTGAATACCGCGGCCCGATGAACTCGATCCAGACGAACGTCTCCGGCACGTTCGTCAACGAGATGATGCCGAAGACTGCTCAAATCGCCAACAAGCTGACGATTTGTCGCTCGATGACGCACGGCGAAGCGGCTCACGAGCGTGGCACTCACAACATGTTTACCGGCTATCGCCCCAGTCCGGCCTTGCAGTTTCCGAGCATGGGCAGCGTGGTCTCGCACGAGTTCGGCCCACGCAAGAATCTTCCGCCGTACGTCTGCATTCCGGGCCAGCCGAACGAGTTCGCCGGTACCGGCTATCTCAGTTCGTCGTTCGCCCCGTTCAGCCTCGGTTCTGATCCGGCCGCGAATGGCTTCACCGTCCGCGACCTGAAGCTGCCGGGCGGTGTCGATGACACGCGATTCACTCGGCGACGCACGATCCTCGATACGGTCAATGACCACTTCACGAAGAAAGAGAAGTCGGACTCGCTCGACGCCGTCGATACGTTCTATCAACGGGCCTACGGACTCGTGTCGTCGGTCGATGCTCGAGAGGCGTTCAACATCGACGCCGAGCCGTCTCCGATTCGCGATGCTTACGGCCGCAACACGGCCGGCCAGCGAATGCTGATGGCTCGCCGATTGGTCGAGTCGGGTGTGCGTTTCGTGACGCTGACCTACGGCGGTTGGGACATGCACGACAACATCAATGGCAGCATCCGCAGCCAGTTGCCGGCGTTCGATCAAGCGTATGCTCAGCTCATCTCGGACCTTGATGGTCGTGGTCTGCTGAAGGACACGCTGGTCTGCATCGCCTCGGAATTCGGCCGCACGCCGAAGATCAACGCGACCGCTGGCCGCGATCACTGGCCGAAAGTCTTCAGCGTCGTCTTTGCCGGCGGCGGCATGAAGCCGGGAATCGTCTATGGCTCGTCGAACTCGACCGCCAGCGAACCGGAAGACGACGCCCTCAACGTCGAAGACTGGGCGACCACGATTTACCACTGCCTGGGCATCAACGCCGACAAAGAACTGATGGCCCCCGGTGACCGCCCGATCGAAATCTGTGACGGCGGCAAGGTCCGAAAGGAACTGCTCGCATAGTTGTTGGAAACCTTGGATGGAGATAACGGCTTTCGGCCGTCGGCTCACGGCGATCGGCCCCACCGGCTGTCAGCCGAGAGTAGATAGCCGAAAGCCGTTGTCACATCCCTTGCTCGCTGCCTCTTCACCGCTTCACGGAGCTCGACTCATGTTCCGAAGAATTCTGGCCTCACTCCTGATCGTGGTTTGTGCGACTTCCGCTTTTGCCGCGTCTCCTCGGCTGAGCATCATCAATCCGCGAGGCGTGCAGCGCGGCACCGAAGCGGTGCTGACCTTCAGCGGGTCGCAGCTTGGCGATGGGCAGCAGATCCTCTTCTACTCACCCGGTCTTGAAGTCGTGAAGGTCGAAACCGTCGACGTCAACAACTGCAAGGCCACGGTCAAGATCGCGCCCGACTGCCGACTCGGCGAGCACGTCGCTCAGGTCCGGACGAAAACCGGCATCTCCGACTACCGAACGTTCTACATCGGAGTGTTGCCGCAATTGGATGAGAAAGAACCGAACTCGCTCTTCGATCAGCCACAGCCAATCACGCTGAATCAAACGGTCGTCGGCAGCATCGGCGGCGAAGACGTTGATTACTTCATCGTCGAAGCGAAGAAGGGGCAACGCATCTGTGCCGAGGTCGAAGCCATGCGGCTCGGTTCGGCGCTGTTCGATCCGTATGTCGCGATCCTCGACATGAAGCGGTTTGAGTTGTCGGCTGCCGACGACACACCGCTGGTCAATCAGGACTCCGTTGCGTCGATCGTCGCGCCAGAGGACGGCAAGTACGTCATTCAAATTCGCGAGACTGCTTACGGCGGAGGCAGCACTTATCGGCTGCACGTCGGAACCTTCCCGCGTCCGCTCGCCGTTTATCCGGCGGGTGGAAAGTTAGGCGAAGAGATCGACGCGAAATTCCTCGGCGATCCGGCTGGCGAATTCGTGCAGAAGTTCAAACTGCCAACCGCCCACTCGAAGGAATTCACCGGCTTGTTTGCAACCGCTGGTACCGAGATCGCTCCTTCACCAAATCCGTTCCGCCTGTTCGAGCATGGCAACTCGCTGGAAGTTGAACCGAACAACGCCGTCGCTCAGGCGACGCCCGCCACGCTTCCTAACGCCTTCAACGGCATCTTGCAGGAACCGGGCGACATTGACTTCTTCAAGTTCACCGCGACCAAAGGACAAGTCTTCGAGGTTGAGTGCTACGGTCGCCGCATCCGCTCGGCGATCGACCCGGTGATGGTGCTTTACAACGCACAAGGCGGCGGCATTGTCAGCAACGATGACTCGCGTGGGCCGGACAGTTACTTCCGCGTGACGATCCCCGCCGACGGCGAATACCTGCTGAGCGTCACCGATCACCTGCAACGCGGCGGGCCGGGCTTCGTGTACCGAGTCGAATTCACCGGCGTCGTGCCGTCGCTGCAACTGAGCATTCCGCAGGTCGAGCGATACGGCCAGTACCGTCGCCAAGTTTATGTCGCGAAGGGCAATCGCTTCGGCACGATTATCAACGCGAGCCGTGCCAACTTCGGTGGCAAACTGTTGCTCGAACCCCAAGGCATGCCCGTCGGCATCACAATCGTCGCCGAACCGATGGCCGAAAACCTGGCATCAATGCCAGTCGTCTTCGAGGCCGCTGCCGACGCACCAGTCAACGGCGCGCTGGTCGATTTCATCGGACGACATGCCGACAACCCGGCCATTCGTGGCGGCTTCTTCAACCGCGCCGAGTTCATCATCGGCGCTCCCGGCCAGTCGATGTACTCGTGGCGCGACGTCGATCGGTTGGCGGTGGCCGTCGTCGATGAGTTGCCCTTTAAGATCGACCTCGTCGAACCCAAAGTCCCGCTCGCTCAAAACGGTTCGATTCAACTGAAAGTCGTGGCGACCCGGAAAGAAGGCTTTAAGGCCCCGATCAATTTGATCTTCCCGTTTGCCCCGCCGGGCATCGGTGCCGCGCCGTCCGTGACAATCCCCGAAGGTCAGAACGAAGCGCTGTATCCGATCAACGCCGCCGGCAACGCTCAGATTGGCAAGTGGCGGATCTTCGTACTCGGCTCTGCCGACATCGGCGGTGCCGCGTTCTCTTCGACCCAACTCGGCAACCTGGAGATCAGTGCTCCGTGGGTCACCTTCGCCATGCAACGCGCGGCGGTCGATCAAGGTCTACCCACTGAAGTCGTCTGCAAAGTTGAAGTGACAACGCCGTTCGAGGGGAACGCCAACGTCCAATTGCTCGCGCTGCCCAACAAGGTTCTTTCGCAACCATTGCAATTCACGAAGGACACGAAAGAACTGGTCTTCAAGGTCACGACCGAGAAGAGCAGTCCCGCCGGCAAGCACGGCATCTTCGGCGTCGTGACCATCACGGCCAACGGCGAACCGGTGACGCATAACGTCGGCGGAGCCGAGCTTCGCATCGACGTACCGCTGCCGCCCAAGCCAAACACACCGGCTCCGATGCCAGTGCCGGCTGTCGCCGCTGCGGCTCCTACACCAATGCCGGTCGCCGCCGTGGCACCTAAGCGACTCAGCCGATTGGAACAACTTCGCGAAGATGCCAAAGCCAAGGCCGGTAAATAGAGAACACTAATCTTCGCTAAGTCAGATTAGCGTTGATCAGCGAAAATTAGCGTTCCAAACAACTTGCAAAACAACCTCTCAATCGAGGAGTGACGAGATGCGATTTCCCAGAACACTGTCAGGTTTGGCGACGCTCCTTTTGACCGGTGGCTTGGCTGCGTCGAGTGCCGTCGCTCAAGAGCCGGTGCCGGTTTCCATCGCCGTGTATCCGCCGAACGCGCAGATCAACACGATTCGTGATCGGCAGTCGATCGTCGTACAGGCGACGTATGCCGATGGGATCACACGCGACGTCACCAAGGCATCGACTTTCGCGTTTGCCAATCCGGCGTTTGTGAAGTTTGAAAATCACACGATGTATCCGGTCGCCGACGGGAAGACCGAGCTGAAGGTGGACTTCGGCGGGAAGTCGGTCGTCATTCCGGTCGAGGTCGCCCACGCGACGGCGGATCGGCCGATCTCGTTCAAACTGGATGTCATGCCGGTTTTCATGAAGGCCGGTTGCAACACCGGGTCGTGTCACGGAGCGGCTCGCGGCAAAGACGGCTTTCGGCTCTCGCTGTTCGGTTTCGATCCGGACGGAGACCACTATCGCCTGACGCGCGAGATGAGCGGTCGCCGCGTTAATCTCGCGTTGCCCGCGGAAAGCTTGCTGGTGGAAAAGAACACCGGCGTCGTGCCGCACACCGGCGGCAAGCGGTACGAGCCAAACAGCGAACTGAATCAAACCACGATCCGTTGGCTGGAAGCAGGTGCTCCAAACGATGTGGGCGAAGTGCCGAAGGTGCTCGCGGTCGAGCTTTATCCGCCCAGCGCGGTGCTCGATGGCGAAGGCTCAACGCAGCAAATCACCGTGCGAGCGAAGTATTCGGACGGCACCGATCGCGATGTCACCTCGCTGGCGTTCTTCATGACGAACAACGACACGTCGGCGGGAGTTTCGCAACAAGGTCTCGTCACGGCCGGTAAGCGTGGCGAGGCGTTCTTGATGGCTCGCTTCGAGACGCACACCGTCGGCTCGCACTTCATCACACTGCCCAAGGGCTTTCAATACAACGCTCCGACATTGCCGGAGAACAACTACGTCGATCACCTCGTCAACGAAAAGCTCAAGCGGCTCCGGATCAACCCCAGCGAACTTTGCACCGACGAGGAATTCGTCCGCCGAGCGTACCTCGACATCGTCGGCGTGCTGCCGTCTGTTGAAGAATACACCAAGTTCATAACCAACGCCGACCCAAAGAAGCGGGACGCGCTCGTGGACGAACTGCTCGGCCGCAAAGAGTTCGTCGAGATGTGGGTGATGAAATGGGCCGAGCTGTTACAGATTCGGACCAACAACCAGATCACCACGAAGCCGATGCTGCGGTACTACGAATGGCTGCAAGAACGCGTCGCCAAGAACATGCCGATGGACCAGATGGTTCGCGAATTACTCTCGGCCAAGGGGGGCACTTTTGCAAACGCCGCGACCAACTACTATCAGATCGAGCGAGAAACTCTGAAAACGTCCGAAAACGTCGCTCAGGTCTTCATGGGGATGCGGATTCAATGTGCTCAGTGCCACAACCATCCGTTCGATCGTTGGACGATGGACGATTACTACAGCTTCGCCGCGTTCTTCTCGCAAATCGGTCGCAAGCAGGGCGAAGACCCGCGGGAGATCATCATTTTCAACGCTGGTGGCGGTGACGTACGACATCCGGTTGGCGGTCGAGTCATGGTTCCTAAACTCCTTGGTGGAGCCGTGCCGGATGTTGCCGGTAAGGACCGGCGCGAAGTCATGGCGACTTGGCTGGCTTCGAAAGAGAACCCGTACTTCGCCAAGAACCTGGCGAACATTGTCTGGTCGCACTTCTTCGGCCAAGGGATCATCGACCAAGTCGACGATGTGCGCGTCAGCAACCCGCCGTCGAACGCCGAGTTGATCGACGAACTCGGCAAGAAATTCACCGAGTACAACTACGACTTCAAAAAGCTGGTCCGCGACATCTGTACCAGCCGTATCTATCAGCTTTCGACGAAGACCAACGAGACGAACGCGCTCGACGACCGGAACTTCTCGCACGCGACGCTGCGGCGCATCCGGTCGGAAGTGTTGCTCGACTGCATCACGTTGGCGACGCAAACCAAAGACAAGTTCGGTGGCCTGCCCCTCGGTTCGCGAGCCGTTCAGATCGCAGACGGCAACACTTCGACGTACTTCCTGACGACCTTCGGCCGAGCCACCCGCGACAGCGTTTGCTCGTGCGAGGTGAAGATGGAACCGAACCTGTCGCAAGCCTTGCACCTGCTCAACGGCGACACGGTCAACAACAAGCTCCAGCAAGGAGGCTTGATCGACCTTCGCCTGAAAGAAGGCAAGACTCCGCCGCAGATCATCGAAGAAATGTACCTCCGCACGCTGACCCGCAAGCCGACGGAAAAAGAACTGGCCGCTCTCAACGGCGTCCTCGTCAACGAGAAGGATCCCAAGCCCGTCCTCGAAGATGTGTTTTGGTCGCTGCTGAACTCGCGAGAGTTCGTGTTCAACCACTGATCGCGAGGTGAGGCCAGCATGGCAAAGCCGCGCAAAACTTGGCGAGAAAAACTCCTCGACAGCAAGGGCCTGCCAAAGGTCTCGGTGATCGAGGGGAAGATGTCGAAGCGCTGGGGCGAGGGAACGTGTGCGATTCCGGCTCCGGTGGAAGTGGACGAGATCATGAAGTCGGTCCCGAAGGGACGGCTCATCACCACCAAGGAGATCCAGACAAAGGTCGCTCAGAAGCACCACACGACGATGGCCTGCCCGATGTGTTGCGGCATCTTTGCGTGGATCGCGGCTCATGCAGCCGACGAAGCCGAGACAGCCGGTGCTAAGCGGATCACACCGTACTGGCGAACATTGAAGACCGGCGGCGAGTTGAATCCGAAGTTTCCCGGCGGCGTCGAAGTGTTGAAGGTGCGGCTTGAAGCCGAAGGGCATCGAGTCGTCCCCAAGGGAAAGAAGTGGATCGTTGCGGATTATGAGAGTCGATTGGTTTCCTCTGATTTGTCGGATCGAGCAAAGCAGAGCGGTCAGGCAAGCTCGCGGTGCCAACCTGCAAAATCTGCCGGTCGAAGCCGATAGACGAAGCGGCGAAGAGTTTTTGGAATGTGACGAGTTTCGTAGGTTGGGTCTCTGACCCGGCCATGTGGTTCGAAAAGGCCAGATCGGAATGGTCGGCTCGGAGCGCCAACCTACTTATTGGGAGTTCAAGTCATGACAGCAAAGTTCTTCTCGTGGTTTGGTGGCGCGGTCATCACCTGTGGTCTGTTGGGGAGTTCGGTGTCCACCGCGACTGCGGCCGACGCACCGAAGGTCACCTACATCGATCACGTCTTGCCGATCCTGCGAGCCAAGTGCTTGACCTGTCACAACACTGACAAGAAGAGTGGCGGTCTCGATCTGTCGAACTTTACGGCTGTGAAGACCGGAGGCGGATCGGGCGAGATTTTTGATCCGGGGAATTCCGGCGCGAGCATCTTGTGGAAGGTCATCAACCACGAAGAAGAGCCGAAGATGCCGCCCAACACCGAGAAACTGCCGGCCGAGATGCTGGCCGTCATCAAGAACTGGATCGACGGCGGAGCACTCGAAACGACGGGCAGCAAAGCGCTCGCCAGCAAGAAACCGAAGATGGACCTGAAGCTCGCCGCCGCGCCGACCGTTCGACCCGTAGGTCCGCCACCGATGCCGGAACGCATGAGTCTCGCGCCGGTCATTAAGACGCGAACGACGACGGCCATTACGAGCCTCGCGGTGAATCCTTGGTCGCCGCTCGCGGCCGTGCCGGGACAGAAGCAAGTGCTGTTGTACAACACCGCCACGCTCGAACTGGTGGGTGTGTTGCCGTACCCGGAAGGCATTCCGCAGGTGCTGAAGTTCAGCCGCAGCGGCAGCCTGTTGATGGTCGCCGGCGGTCACGCGTCCGCTCAAGGCAAGGTCGTGATCTTCAACGTGAAGACCGGCGAACGAGTCACCGAAGTCGGTGATGAACTCGACACCATTCTGGCGGCAGATATTTCGCCCGATCAATCGCTGATCGCGCTAGGTGGTTCGGCAAAGATGATTCGCGTGTACTCGATCACCGATGGCTCAAAGCTCTGGGAATCGAAGAAGCACACCGACTGGGTCACGTCGCTGGCGTTCGCGCCGGACAGCGTGTTGCTGGCAACCGGCGACCGCAACGGCGGCGCATTCGTGTGGGAAGCCGAGACCGGCCGTGAATTCCACACGCTCAAAGCTCACACGGCGATGATTACCGGCTTCTCGTGGCGGCTCGATTCCAACATCCTCGCGTCGTGCAGTGAAGATACGACCGTCCGTCTGTGGGAAATGGAAAACGGCGGCAACATCAAAGGTTGGGGAGCACATGGGGCCGGAGCCTCCTCGGTCGATTTCGCTCGCGATGGCCGCATCATTTCCGCCGGCCGCGACCGCGTTGTGAAAATGTGGGATCAGAACGGCACCGCAGTCCGAGCTTTTGAAGCGATGGGAGACATTGCTCTGGCCTGTGCGATCTGCAACGAAACCAACCGTGTCATCGGAGCCGACTGGACGGGAGCGATCCGCGTTTGGAACGCTGTTGACGGCGCAAAGATCGGCGACCTGACACCGAACCCGCCAACGCTCGAAGAACGACTCGCCGCCGCCAACGCCGCCGTGCAAGCGACGACTGTCGAAGCGAAGGCCGCGACTGACGGCTACACCGCTGCTCAAGCCGCCGCCGTCAAAGCCACAACCGACCTCAACACGGCCAACACCAAGATGGTTGAGCTGACGAAAGTCGTCACCGACACAACCGCTGCCACCGTGACGAGCAAGGCTGCCATCGCCGCCGCACAAGCCGCTCACGATGCCGCTGCAAAGGTCGTCGCGACACTCGATCCGGTTGTCCCCGCGCTGACCGACTCGGTCACAAAGGGAACCGAAGCCGCCACGAAGAACGCTGAAGACAAAGAAGTCGCCGCTGCCGTCACTGCGCTCAAAGCGCTGCTCGACAACCGCGCCGCCACGCTCACCAACAACAAGAAAGTCGTTGCCGAAAAAGTCGTCGAACTGACCAAGGGCAAGGAACAACTCGCCGCTCAAGAAAAACTGATCACCGACAGCAACGTCGCGCTTGAAGCGGTCAAGAAGACGATTCCCGATCTGACCGTTGCCAATAAAGCGATGACCGATAAAGCGGTGGCCGCGAAGGCCGTCGCCGATGCCGCGAATGCCAAGCTCGCCGCCTCGCAGCAACAGGTTGTCCGCTGGACCGCCGAGATCGAGTTCGCCACGAAGCTACGAATTCTCACCGAGAAGCAAGCTCTCGCAGCGCCGCTTGTCGCCGCGTCGGAGGAAGCTCTGGGTGCCGTCAACAAGATGAAATCCGACATCGCCGCCGCGCAGCAAGTCGTCGTCACGTCACAGAAGGCGGTCGATGATGGAAACGCCGCCGTCGCCGCTGCCAAGCAAGTCCTGACCACCGCGACCGCCGAACACGCCGCGATTACCACGACCGTCGCCGGACTCGAAGCTGCGCTCCCGGCTCTTAAAGAAGCTCAAACCAAGGGAGCCGAGGCAGCGGCCAAGGCTCCGACCGACAAAGAACTCGCCGCCGCCGCCGAGATGCTCAAGACGGCTCTCGACAAGCAAACGGCCAGCCTGGCCGCGATGAAAGCGTTGCTGGTCGAGAAAGCCGCCGCCGTCGAGAAAGCCAAAGTCGTCGTCGCCGACATGGAAAAGAAAGCCGCCGCCGCCGTTGTCGTGCTGACTGCCTCGAATGCCAAAGTCGCGGAACTCACTGCTGCGATGAAGCCGATCGAGGACAAGTTCGCCTCAGCCAAACAGGCCGCCGACCAAGCTTTGCAGCCCGTCGCCGCCTTGCAGCAAGAGATTCAGAAACTGAAGGAAGTGAAGCTCTAACTTCTATGGAGGAGTTCAAAACGGAGAAATGTTCCAGCAACTTCTCATCTTGAGTTGGTTTGCAGTCGTCCTTTCGGCAATCTCTCCAACCATGTGTTGCGCACAGTTTGGACCAGAGTTTTCTGAGCAAGAGTTAGCGGCTGTTCGCGAAAATCCCGATCCGATTCGCCGCGAGTATCACGACGAGACGTCTCAAGATCGTCGTACGCGTGCCTATCGACTTCTCGTCATTTCGCGCGTCTCCGGGTACGAACAAATCATCCGCGACGCCCGATTCGACCCGTTATCGCAAATTCGTGTGAGCAACTCGCATCACCTTCCTCTCGTTTTCAATGAGGATGAACTCGTCGATGAATATCAGCGTTTGACGAACGACAAGAACGATAGCGCGAGATACAACGCAGCGGAGTCTTTGCAGCGATTCCCTTCCAAGAGAGTTCTTCCGTGTCTTGTCGAATTACTTGGCGATGAGTCGATTGAGGTGCGTGACCGTGCAGCATCCAGCCTTTGGCGATGGAATTGGCCGGACATGCAGAAGCGATTTCAGGTGATTGCCGAGTCGGATGAGCTCAGCCGTGCAGGTTGTGCCACGGTCATGTTGGCAAACCGATTTGACCAGAAACTCAAAAGTGATGTGCTTGATCGTTACCTCGCCCTCGAGTTGGAACGCTTAGTAGGCCCACCTTATCGAGGCAACGATAATGTCGTCCGGATTATTCAGGTGCTCGGCCAACAGGGAACAAAGCCTTCATTGAGTGTTCTCGAAAAGGCGTCAACCCACAGTCATAGAAATGTTCGCAGCGAAGCCGAGAAGGCGTCTGCTCAGATACGTTTGCGAAAATAAGATCGTCAAATTGAGGGACGAAGGACTTCGCCATGTTCCATCGACGCGATGCCATGATGCGGTTGGGGCAGATGGGGCTGGGAGCATTGACGCTGCCGCAGCTTTTGCGGGCGGAATCCGATTGGAAAGAGGCTCGTCGGAATACGAGCGGTCCGGGCAAGGCGAAGGCCGCCATACTGGTCTATTTGTGGGGTGGTCCTCCGCAGCATGACACGCTGGATTTGAAGCCGAATGCGCCGGAGGGGATTCGTGGATTGTTTGAGCCGATTGATTCGGTCGTCCCCGGTATTCAGGTCTGCGAGCACCTGCCACAGATCGCCAAGCACACGGACAAGCTGGCGATCATTCGTTCGTTGACACATCCCAGCAACAACCATGAGCCGAGCGTTTATCACACGTTGACCGGCCGAGTGAACAACACGCTGGCGGTGCCGAGAAACGCTCGCAATCGGCGCGACTTCCCGACGCTCGGTTCGATCGTCGGATACTTCTCTCCGCAAAGCGGCATTCCGGCGAGCGTCACGATCCCTCGGCCGATCGGGCATGACGGCGTTGTGTATTCGGGGACTCACGCCGGGTTTCTTGGCCCGAAGTACGATCCCATCGAGACGCAGCCGCCGGCCGAGGTGAAGGAGAAGGCTCCGCACAGTTTTGAACTTCCGCCGGGAGTCGATGAGCATCGGTTGCAGTTGCGATACGGCTTGCTCAACACGGTCGAAGGGATCGACCGAGCGATGCAGCAGCAGAAGGCGACTCGCGGCCTCGACAGTTATCGCGAGCAGGCGTTTCGGATGCTGACCTCACCGGAAGCCAAACGAGCGTTTCGGTTGGACGGCGAATCGGAAAAGCTTCGCGATCGCTACGGACGTAATGAGTACGGCGAATGCTTCTTGATGGCTCGGCGGCTGGTCGAATCGGGCGTTCGTCTGGTGACGTTCACTTGGTACTACGTCGCGCCGAAAGACGGCAACGTCTTAAACGTGTGGGACAACCACGGCGGCACCGGTTCGCTTGGTGGGATCACCGGCTATCAGATGCTCAAAGAAAACTACTGCTTGCCGTCGCTCGATCAGGGCTTCTCGGCGTTGATGGAAGATTTGTCGGAGCGCGGAATGCTCGACGACACGCTGGTCGCGATGTATGGCGAGTTCGGACGGACTCCGAAGATCAATCCGAACAAAGGCCGAGACCATTGGGGCGCGTGTCAGTCGGTCGTGCTGGCCGGGGGCGGCATTCGCGGTGGGCAGGTCTATGGATCCAGCGACGAGCACGGGGCGTATCCGAAGACGAAGCCGGTCTCGGTTGAGGATCTGCACGCGACGATGTTCCATTCGCTTGGTCTCAGCCCGGAACTCGAAATCCACGACAACGAGAATCGGCCATACCGCATCAGCGAGGGGCAGCCGATTCGGGAGTTGTTCGGCGCGTGATCTGTAGGTTGGGACTCTGTCCCGACTCGATTGGTCGGGATGGAATCCCAACCTACGGAATCACAGCAGTTCGTCGTCCTCGTCGTTGACCAGGATGTCGTCTCCCAGATCGCCGGAGATGACATCCTGACCCGCTCCGCCGTCGAGCGAATCGTCTCCCGCGTCGCCGTGCAGATCATCGAGGCCGTTGTCGCCGTGGAGGTAATCGTTCCCCTCGCCACCGGCGAGCGAGTCGTTGCCGTCACCACCCGCGAGGGTGTCGGCACCTTCGCCGCCGTCTTCGACATCGTCGCCGATCGAGCCGCTCAAGTTGTCGTTGCCGCTACCGCCCAGCAGTGTGTCGTTGCCATCTCCGCCTTTGGCGAGATCGTTGCCATCGCCACCTTCGAGCCGATCGTGGCCGGACAAGCCGATCAACGTGTCATCGTCGAAGCCTCCTTGCAGCGTGTCATCGCCGGCACCGCCGTTGATGAGATCGTTGCCGGCCTGGCCCTCGATGAAGTCGTTCCCGGCTCCACCATCGACGGAATCATTTCCGAGTCCTCCATTGAGTTGATCGTTCCCCGAATTGCCTTCGAGACGGTCGTGGCCATCACCGCCGAGGATCTTGTCACGGCCATCGCCGCCGCTGAGGACATCGTTGCCGGTGGAACCCAGGAGGCTGTCATAGCCGGCGTCGCCTGACAGGATGTCATCTCCCCCGCCGCCATCGCAGGTGTCGTCTCCGTCACCGCCAATCAGACGATCGTTGTTCATTTGGCCGCGCAGCACATCGTGGCCGGCCTCGCCACGCAGCACGTCATTGCCATCCCCTCCCGACAGCGTGTCGTGACCCGCTCCGGCTGAGATGGAATCGTTGCCGCGCCCACCCAGGATCAAATCGGCTCCCGCGTGTCCGATGACCGTGTCGTTGCCGTCGCCGCCATCGACCTCGACGGACAGCAAGCCAGCGGGCAGACCCGACAGGTCGAGCTGATCGGCTTGGCCGTTGAGTTCCACGCGCAACCCATTCCCCGTGATCGCTGCGCGAGTGACGCGTATTTCCTGCGTGGAAACGATGGTGCCGATGCTCGACGTCAATGTGTTCTGCGAATCGCGAATCACAATCTCTTGGCTGGCCGCATCGAACGAGACCGTCAATTGGTCCGCTCGCCCGCCTGCCGCAAGGTCTCGGATTCGCAAATTTCCGAAAGCATCGAGAGACACATTCCAATCATCATTGAGGATCGCTCCCGTCGCGGACGCGGTCACCACATTGTCCGCCGTCGGATTGGACAGCGTCACGGCGAAGTTCTCGTTGAACTCGCCGACGGAGTCGCCGTTGACGTTGATGGTGATCGACTTTGACGTTTCGCCGGCCGCGAAGTTGATTGTACCGCTGGGCAATGAGCCGCCGAAGTCGGCCGCGTCCGCAGCGTTTGTGCCGCTGCCCGTGACCGCGTAATCAACGCTCGCGGTGCCGCTGATCGTGCCGGTTCGAGTCACCGTGAAGGTGAACGGCGTCGTGCCGCTGTTCCCTTCCGAGTTCGATGCGCTCGTGCCCGCGATCGACAGCGCGCTATCGTCGTTGCGGATCGTCCCGGTTGCCGCTGCCGCTCCCAAACTGGCTCCAACCAAGTTGGACAGCGTGACGGTGAAGCCTTCGTTCGGTTCAACCGTTGTATCGCCGCTGGCATTGATCGTGAGCGTCTTTGATGATTCGCCAGCCTCAAAGCGAATCATGCCGCTCGGCAACGAACCGCCGAAGTCGGCCGCATTTGCCAGGTTGGTGCCACTTCCTGTGACGGCGAAGTTGGCACTCGCCGTGCCGCTCGTGTCACCGGTGCGCGTGACTGTGAAGGTGGACGCCGTGGTACCGCTGTTCCCTTCCAACCGCGATGCGTTCGACGCCGCGATCGACAACGAGGCGTCGTTGATGTCGTCGTTGAGGATGATTCCGACCGCTGCCGGTGTTCCCGTTGTTGCACCAAAGGAGATGTCATCGAGTGCGAAGTCGTTGCCGTTGGAGGCCACGCTGAGGTTGATGATCTTGAGGTCTGCGGTCGTCGCGTTGCCCGAATTCCAGGTGGCCGAGAACGGAGTCCATAGGCCCGTCACCGCCGGCACGTTCAAGGTTCCCACGTCCACGCCGTTGATCTCGAATCGAAGTGAGGCGGTATCGACGACCGTCGTGGAACCATAAGCCGCGAATTGATAGGTCGTGTTCGGAGAGACCGCGACCGTTTGTCCCCAAATGGTGATCGGGGTCGTCGCGCCGTTCGCGACCAGCATGAATGTCCCGCTTCCCGGAGTATGGTCCGGGTAGCTGGCGAACTGATCGTGAACGAATCTCGGATCGGTGGTGATGGTGTAATCGCCCGCCGCATGCAGGCTGTCGAGCGTATTGGGGCGATTGCGGTGGGCGCTCGAAAAGCTCGTGTTCCCCGCCTCGAAGTCGCCGTTGATCACGAGGTTCGTGGACGCCGTGTCCAAGAATCCTCCGACCGGATTTAAAAGCCGGACCACGAAGCTGTCATCTGTTTCGGCAGTCGAGTCGCCGCTGACATGGAAGATCAGAGTCTGGCTGGTCTCATTGGCTGCGAAATTGACGGTGCCGCTCGGCAGTGTCCCGCCAAAATCGGCCGCGTCGGCCGCGTTCGTTCCGATGCCAGTCACCCTGTAGTCCACACTGGCCGCTCCGGAGGTGACTCCCGTTCGAGTGACCGTGAAGCCGAACTCGGTGTTGCTCCCGTTCCCCTCAGAGCTGAAGGCACTCGTGGCCGCGATCGAAATGGGAGAGACCACCGATGGGAATTCGACCGCCCCGATATCAACGGTGCCGTTCTGCAATCGTGCGAAGCCGCTGCCTCGCTGATCAGACGGAGCTGCTTCAGTCGTGTTGCCGTCACGGTTGCTGTCCGACGTGTCGGCCGGAATCAAGCCGTTGTTGCCAGCGTCAATCGCCGGGCTGCCGCTGGCGAGCGCCAATGACTTGGTCGGACCACCGTTGTCCGCGAGCGTCGCGGACAGGACGGAAGCGAGGTTGAGACGAGTTCGTCCGCTGCCGTTCGCTTGGCCGACGATGTTGCCGTTGGTTCCGTGCGTCAAACCACCCGCCGTCGTTGGCGAGCCGATCAGGTTGTTTCGAGACGCGGAGGTCAGCGTGCTCCCTTCAAAGTCGCTTTCCAGACCACTGCCCTTTGTGTTGCCCGCAATGATCGTGTTGGTCAGTTCGGCGGTTCGGTAGTAATCGAACACGCCGCCTCCCGGAGAGCCGCCAACCACGGAATTGCCGACGATCGTGCTTTGCCGGATGGTCAGCGCGGTCCCACGGTTCGCAATCGCTCCGCCCCGAAAGTTCGCGGAATTGCCGGTGAGTGTGCTCTGTTCGACGGTCAAGCGGGCGCGGTTGCCGTTGTTGATGCCGCCCCCTTCGATGAAGGCGAAATTCCCTGTGATCGTGCAGTCTGAAATCGTCAGATTCTCGCCATTGCTGATCGCGCCGCCGCTGATCTCGGCCTTCCCGCCCGTGAGTGTCAGCGACCGAAACGCGACGACTTTGTCGGCACTTGTGCGGTCTTCTACCTCGAAGAGTTGAAACGTGTTGTTACCACTGATGGTGAGACCGCGATCGGTTGGACCTTGAATCACCAGATCATCGTTGATTCGGATGAGTCCCAGCGTGAGCGAGATCGTGGCAGGGCCGATCGAAGTCAGTGACGGAGCGAAGACAATCGTGTCCGGTCCCGCATTGGAATTCGCCAGCAGAATCGCTTCACGCAGGGACCAGTCGCCCGGCGTGCGGTTTCCATCCACCGCGTCTTCCAGCGTATCCACGACGATGGTGTCATCGTTGGCAATCGTGCCGACGGCCGAGTTCCAGGAGCTGATCGTGTAGCTCGGATCGCTGGTGATCGTGAGCGCGACGGATTCGTTGTCTTCAAAGAGGCCGTCTGCCATTGGATCGACCGTGACCGACGCGACCGACGATCCATCGTCAAACGTCACGAAGCCTGTCGATCCTGAGAAATCGCTCGTGGTGTAGTCGCTGTTTTGTGCGGCGGAACCGCCCACCGCGAAGTTCACTGTCAACGAACCGATCGTGTTCGACCGCGAGAACCGAAACACCAGGTTTTCAGAACCGTCTTCCTTCAACTTTGCAGGAATGGCCGCCACCGCAACCACGGTGGTTGTGGCGATTCCTTCAAACGCTCCGATATCGACCGTGCCATCGACCACCCGGTTGAACCCAGAACCATTTTGATCGAAGGGGACTGTCTCCGTCTTGTTCCCATCTCCGTCCAGATCAAACGAGTCCAGTGGGATCGCCGAGTTGGCTCCGGCATTCAAGGCCGGGCTTCCGGCCAGGATAGGAATCGCCGTCACTTGGCCTCCAATGTTCATGGGTGCGACGAACAGCACCGTGGCGAGATTTAGCGTCGTCCGGCCACCCGCTCCATTGCTCTGGCCGACGATGTTCCCATTAACGCCGTGGCTCAATCCGCCCGCGTGAGCCGGATCACCGATCAGGTTGTTCTTGGCGCTCGACGTCAGCGTGCCCCCCACCATGTCATGCGGCGTTCCGTCCGCCAAAGTGTTCCCCGCGATGATGGTGTTGGTCAGCGTGAGGTTGGAAAGGTCGGTGCGCAATCCACCCGCATCGCTGAGTGCCGAGTTCCCGACGACTGTGCTTTGCGCGATCGTGAACGAGGTAAAGCCGCCAACGTCGAGACCTCCAACGGAGTCCGACGTATTGCCGGAGATCGTGCTTTGCGTGATGGTCACGGGACCGTTGGTGCGGCTGATTCTCGCTCCGCCGCCAGAACCGTGCGACGTCGAGTTTCCGGCAATCGTACTTTGGGCAATCGTGACTTCCCCCGTCGCTCCATAGCTGCAAATACCCCCGCCGGCCCCGTTGAAATTTGAGTTGCCTGAAATCGTGCTTTGCCGAATGGTCAGCGGGCCATAGCCGTGAAAAATTCCGCCGCCGCCACCGAAAGACGCGAAGTTCCGCGAAATGACGCTTTGGTGAATGGTCAATTCGCCGTGACCGCTCGCCACTCCACCCCCATCGCGTGCCGTGTTTCCGGTAATGACGCAATTGGTAATCGTGAGTTTTTCTTTGCTGAGGATCGCGCCGCCGCTCGTGGTGTCTTGGACTGCACCTCCCGCTAAGGTCAAGTCGCTGATCGTCACCGTCTTCTTGGTCGTACCGACTCCGTCATCGACCAGGAACAATCGCGATCGACTGTCGCCATTGATCGTGAGCCGATCCGCTCCGGAACCGCTAATGGTCAGGTCCGAGCTAATGGCCAACTGCGTCCCACCCAACGTGATCGTGGCCGGACCTCCAGCCGTAAGCGACGGAGCGAACTGAATCGTGTCCGCTCCGTTTCCTTGGGTCGATCCATCGACAACGCTGTCCGTGTTCGCGGCTTGAATGGCCTCTCGCAGAGTGACTTGCCCATCGTTGGCGACCGTGTCCGCCAAGCTGGTCACGGTGATGACTGCCGGCAGCATCCGTTGCTCCAGCAGTTCCGCAGCCACCTTCGCGCGAGTCGTACCGTCACGCTCTTGCTTCCCGTGCCGCGAACGGCGACGAGCCGGCTTCCGATGAGACCACCACAAATTCAGCCAATCCGCGAACTGCATGAGTTCCATCCTTGGACTTGCACAGTCGCGGCACTCCGGCAGCGACTGAAAGTGTCGGGCACAACGAGGGCGCATTTTGAGCGTGAGGGATGCGAACTCTGTGAAACCCTATCGGTTGCGCAAGCCTTGCCGCCGCAAAGTTTTCTCGGACCAGCCGTCGTCCGGCAGTCCTTGCCGCAGAGAGTCGGCAATCCGGTGACTCATCCCGCTCTGCTCGCCGGTCTCATTCATGGCAACGCGAGGTAAATCGCAATGCTTCGTCGGGCAACGAATAGGTTGAGGCGACGAGTGGATCTGTCGCTTCCAGGAGATCGGGGTAGCGATTCGGAATCGTTTCGACGGCAAAGACTTCTTGCACAGCGTCTTGAAAGTGGACCCAGCCGACTTGGCGTCCTGAGGGGAGATGCACAACGGCCACTCCGCAGATGCGTTCCTTGTCTTGCAATCGGCTGGCGATCGGGATGCCGCTGAACACCGCGGACTCGCGGACTTGTGACAAACCCACAAACGCGAACGGACCGCAAAAACTCAAGCCGCGCGTGAAGCCGTCAAAATGCGTGATCGCTTCGTAGGTGCCGGTCTTCAGATCAACCGTTCCCAAGCTGCCATCACCTGATTCTAAAACCCACAATCGACCGTCGTACCAGCGCGGCGAATGCGGCATCGACAGCCCTTGCACGACGGTCTCGCCGCTGGAGACATCGATCAAGACTCCGCCCTCTTTCTTGTGCTCGCGCCAACCTTGATGCGTGTCGCCCATCGAGTGACACGTCACGAACGCTGGCTGACCGTCTCGCATCGCGACTCCGTTTAAGTGACAGCGATCCTCCGGGCCGAGCGATGTCACGAACTTCGGCCACCAGCGCGGCACAAAACTGTGGTCGGCGTCCAACGTGCAGAGGCAGGAGAACAACGTGTTCACGAACCACAGCCCTTCGTGTCCCCAAGCCAGCTCGTGAATGTCGATGTGTCCGGTGAAGTGACTCTTGCGCGGGACGAAGCAGGCATCCACGAGACCGGGCGGTTCCAGCCGCTCGCTGACGGCGGGCATGTTCCAGAATTCGACGACTTCGCGATCGGTCCCAATCGCCAACCGGCCGCCGCGATGCGCCAGCCCCATCGGCCTCGGAAATGCTTTGAAATGCGTATTGAGCTGCGAGGCATCCGCCGCTCGCACGACGACAACGAATCCGGCTTGATACGTCGAGACGAACAACGACACACCCAACTCCGACAAAACCTGCGGCACCGAATCTGTCGTCTGGCTGCGCAAGGGCG
The DNA here is from genome assembly GCA_945893045.1 of Planctomyces sp. SH-PL62. Classification (GTDB taxonomy): domain Bacteria; phylum Planctomycetota; class Planctomycetia; order Planctomycetales; family Planctomycetaceae; genus SXKJ01. Next base: position 8,822 of record CAMDEA010000033.1, on the reverse strand, counting down.
ATTTGTGTGGGTCGAACAGGTCAGCCGGCGATGCTGTCCGTCTCTCAGAATCGAGGTTTCCGTCTGGCTCAATTGCTGCGGCCATAGGCATTTCTCCTTCGCACGGAAAACGACGACTGGCACTTCAAACTCACCTTCAATCCGGTGGCTCAGCCTCTACCGCGAGCGATGCGGCCGTTGATGAACAGCGCGATCAGCAGCACGACCCCCTTCACGAAGTCGCGCAGAAAATCGAAGTCGGGAATCCAGTCGATCTTCGCCAGCATCAAGCCGACATTCAGGACCGTGAAGGTGAGCACGCCGATCAGCGTGCGCGGCATACTCCCTTCGCCGCCGAACAGGCTCGTTCCGCCGAGCACCACGCAGGCAACCGCCTCCAACAGCAGATCGGCGTTCTGATCGAGCGTGATGCTCCCCATGCGGCCGGCGTTGACCAGGCCGCCGAGAGCTGCGGTCCAACCGCTGATCACCAGGCACGCAACCACGATCAGCGGCGTGCGCACGCCCGCCAGGCGAGCCGCCTCGCGGTTGCCGCCGGTCATGTAGACGTAGCGGCCGAAGCGCGTGTATTGCAGGACGACATGCCCCACCAGCATGACGGCTACCGCGAGAAGCGCGCTGTAGGGAATGCTCAAGTCCCTCACAAGCAGGCTGTCATTGCCGAGCGACTTCAGCAGCGACGGCAACTGGAATTGTTTGCTCTTCGTCAGATACTTCGCCATGCCCTGGCAGACGAACATCATCGCCAACGTGATGATGAAACTGGGTAGCCGCGACGTGACCGTCAGCACTCCCGACAGCCAGCCCACGAGCAACGCGACGAGAAACGGTATGGCCAGCACGATGAGCAGCGAGATGTTGCTCATCTGCGATTCACCAGCGGTGCCCGCGAAGAACGGCAGTTGAAACAGCACTCCGCAGACGCACGCGGACAACAGCGCGATGCGACCAACGGCCAAGTCGATCTCGCCGGTCAGCAGCACAAAGGTCAGGCCCACGGAGACGATCGCCAGTACCGCCCCTTGTTCCAACACCAGACTGGCGGTGCCAAGGGTCAAAAAATCGCGTGGTCCGACCAGCCCCGTGAAGATCGCCAGCAGCACCAGCAGGCTGATCACCGGAGCCAAATCGCCGCCATGCCAGCGGTCGCGTAGCCAGGATTTCCAGCCCGAATTCGAGGGTAAGTCTGTCATTGTGGGGCCATTGTGACGGTCGAAGCGTGTCACGAGTAGCGTGGCGGACGGGACTCGCGACCCGACCGACAAGAGCCACGTCGGCAAGTTCAGCCAGTCGGTTCAATTGAAGAAGCTCTGCCGATTTTGCCGATCAGGACTGATGCCGAATGGCTCGGCCAAAAGGACATCTGCCATGACGAGCGAACTCAACGTGCTGGCGTTGGTGAAAGACACCGAGCGATACATTTTCTTGTACGACGAGGACAGCTCGGACGTCTTGCTGCAACAGCTTGGCCAGTTCGCGGCCGACAAAGACCTGAGCTTCACCTGGTACGACGCGGCGGTGCTCAGCCAGAAAGTCCGCCGATTGAAGGAAGAGGCCGAGGCGGAAGCTCGCGAGCAGTGGTCGCGCGAGACGACGTGGTAGCCGTTGGCATCTCAAATCTCGGATCTGAAATTTGAAATCTCAATGCACGCCGCCGTTGACGGATTTTTGCGATCGTTGCGTATCGAGCGGAATGCTTCGCCGCTGACGTTGAAGTCGTACTCGGAAGACTTCAACAGCTTCTTCGATTACTTGCAGGATCGCGTCGGCCGCATCCCGGAGCCGTCGGAAACGGACATCTCGATGTTGCGCGGCTATGTCGCGTATCTCCACGAGTGCCAGTACGCCAAGACGACAATCGCGCGGCGACTCGCCTGCCTGCGGAGCTTCTTTCGGTACTGTGCTCGCGAGAAGCTGACGACCTCGAATCCCGCCAAGGCTCTTCGCACTCCGCGGACCGGGCGCAAGTTGCCGAGCTTTCTGACGGCACAACAAACGGTCGCACTCGTGGAAGCTCCGCCCAGCGACGAACCGGCCGGCCTGCGCGATCGAGCCATGCTGGAGACGATGTACTCCGCCGGGCTGCGTGTTGCCGAACTGGTGGGACTCAATCTTTCCGATTGGGATCAAGATGCGAACGTGCTACGAGTTCGCGGCAAGGGACGCAAAGAACGGATCGCTCCGGTCGGCCGGCACGCCAGCGCGGCTCTCCACAAATGGCTCGCCGTGCGAGAAGTTTCCGGGGATGCTCGGCCAGAAGATCATGAGGCGGTCTTTCTGAACCGATTCGGCAAGCGGTTGACGACTCGCAGTGTCGGACGCATGTTGGAGAAATACGTGAAGGCGAATGGACTCGACTCGAAGATCAGCCCGCACTCGATGCGGCATACGTTCGCGACGCACATGCTCGATGGTGGAGCCGACCTGCGCAGCGTCCAGGAATTACTCGGCCACAAAAGCCTGACGACGACGCAGATCTACACGCACGTCAGCACGCAACGGATGCGCGAAACCTACGACAAGGCCCATCCGCATTCGCAGCCGGTACGCGGCCGAAAGTAGACCGGTCACTCCGTGACCGGAATGTTCGAGTCACGGAGTGACTCGTCTACTCTGCGAATTCGATGTCGCAGCCGACTTGCCGGGTCTCGGCAACTTCCGGTTGTTTGCCGGCGAGCAGCGCATCGACGGCGTCTCGCAGGAATCGCTCGCCGACCTTCGACTCGTCCAAGTGATCGTCGATCTTGCCCATGTAGGCGACACGACGCTGTTGATCGAGCACAAAGACATGCGGCGTGCAGGTCGCACCGTAGGCTCGCGCGATTTTCTGAGTCGGGTCAATCAAATACGGAAAGTTGAAGCCGCTGTCGGAGGCTCGCGTTTTCATCTGCGGCAACTGGTCGGACGGCTGGCGGCTGACGCTGATCGCGACAAAATCAACTCCTTTGTCGCGGTAGTCATCCACGAAGCGAATCAACCGTCGCTCGTACGCTTTCACCACCGGGCAGTGATTGCAGGCGAAGACGATGACCACCAGTTTGGCATCCTTCAAGTCGTCGAGGCCGTGTCGCTTTTCATCAACTCCGAGCAGCTCTTTCCAGACCGGAGCCGGCTTGCCGATGTCGAGCACTTTGTTGAACTTGGCCGCAGAGAGCGCCCCAGCCGAAAGCAGTGCCGCAACCAGCACGGCGGCGTTGCGAATCCCTCGCTGAGTGCGCGCCATCACACGGCTCTCCGATTCCATCATTTTTTGGGCTTCGCTGCGGCAGGCTTCACTGCACCGGACTTCGCGGGAGCAGCCTTCGCGGCTGGGAGTTGCTTGAGCAGCGCCTTGTACTTCTCGACGCGGTCAGGACCATCGAGCGATGGGGCGAGTGCCAACGTGGCACTCAGCAACTGTGACGCTTGCGTGTTCTTCTCCGGTTGCTTTTGAGCCACAAGACAGAAGGCCGTGTTATAGACGACCTCATAGTACGCCGGCGGTTTCTTGCCGGGCTGATTTTGAAGCTTGTTGCGAATGCCCGACCACCACTTGACCGCTTCGTCATACTTTTTGGGATCAGACTCGGCCATCGCTTGCATGATGTTGCCCTTTTCAATCATCGGTTCGAGGGCGTTCGGTTGGTCTTTGAGCAAGGCGTCGATCTCCGCCAGCGCTTCCGGGTACTTCTTCTCTTCGCGGAGTAAACCGATGAGCTGCGAGCGGACGCGCGGCAACGCTTTTGCCGCCAGCTTCTTGAACGCTTCATCCGAGTTCGCTCGGCTGACGATCGCCAGGAATTGGTCGCGTGCCTTGGTTTGGAATTCTTCACGAGGCTTGTCCATCAACGACTGACTAATCTCCAGGCTGCTCTCCGCCAGGAAGACCAAGCCAGCCAGGTCGTACTGCTTGCGCTCATTGAGTTTCTCCAACAGTTTCATGAGGGCTTCCTTGCTGTTGGTTTCGCGGAGCTTGGCGTTGTTGATGCGACCTTCTTCTTTGCTCTCTTCGGCGGCAATCAGTTCGGCCGCCCCTTTCTTCCATTCGCCTTTGATCATCTTGGCGAACTCGATCAGTACGCCGTTGACCGGTGGAATGTCTTCGCCGCCCGTGACCAGAATGTTGCCGACCTCAATCGAGTCATTGACTTTGCCCAGCGCGGCATAAGCTCGTACGGAATTGACCAGAATACGAAGCGTCGTCCTGTCCACGCTGGCAGGCGGCTTCGCTTTCAAGGCTTCGACCATGGGCTGCAACAGTTGCAAAGCCTCTTCCATTTGTTCGCCTTCCAATCGAACTTCCGCCAACAGCAACTGCGTATCTTGCAGCGACTGCGCAAGCGCCGCGCCGCCTGACTCAGTCTTGCCGAACGCAGTCAAGCTTTGTTCCAACAACTCGACCGTCTTTTTGCGATCCTTTAGCGCGGCCTCGGTCTTAGCCGGGTCTCCTTTTTTCTTCTCGTTGTTGTAGACAACCCAATGCGTCTGTCCGGCAAGCAGCAATCCGGTCGGATACCGGTCAGAGACGGGGTTCACGCTGGTAAAAGTCGCGATCGCTCCGTTGAAGTCGGGTGGATTCTGCAAGAGTTTGAGCTTGCCCTTCGCGATGCGGGCGTCGTCCGCTTCGGCGTGCTGTGGCCACTGCTTGAGCAACAGATCGGTGGCATCGTTGATCCGCTCCATTGCGGGGCCACGTTCCGCCGCTGGCGTCTGCCCATAGAGATACAACGCGATGTTGACCGCCAGCGAGGCGGCTGCGGGAGCTTTCGCGTAGTTCGTGTTTTCCTTAGCCAGAGTCAGTGCCGTTGTGTAGCCCTCAGCGGCCTTACCGACCATGTATTGAGCCGTCGCCAAGGCGAAGCGTGTGTGCAAGATTCGGTTCTTGTCCTTCACGTCCGCGCTGAGTTCGATCGCCTTCGAGTAGGCCTTCTCCGCCTCAACCCAGTTGGCCTTCACGTCGGCGGGTGTCGCTGCCTCACTCGCAGCTTTGGCGGAGGAATCGGCTACCGCAATTGCTTCATCAAAGCTGGCCAGCGGAACTTCTTGACCACCCGCCGAAAGCCGTTGCAGCAGGATCGCCTCTTTTTGGTACTCGCTGGGGATTTTGATGATCGCGGTGATCCATTTCTTGGCTTCTGCTGCGGACTTGGTGGCCTCAACGCCCTTGCGCGTCTTAGCGAGTTCGAGATGCGCTTTGGCCAACTCCAGCGCGATGCCCTGGTAGCCATTGGTGCGATGGGCCGCATCGTGGACCTTCAGCCATTCGGTCGCATCCTCCACGAGGTCGTTGTATTTCTTGGTCTTACCCAACAGCATCAGGCGGAAGCGATTCACCTCTTGAAACATCGCCGCATAATCGGCTTGCCGCTTGTCTTTGTCGGGAGGAGCAGCCGACATCACTTCGTCGTAGATATCCAGTGCCTTTTCAACTTCTCCCATCTCTTCCGCGGCTTTGCCTCCCCACAATTTCGCGTAGATGCCGACACGCTCGTCGCGGTTTTCTTGATAGATGCTGTCGAAACCTTTGGCGGCCTCCGAAAGAGCGACTTTGCGTGGCGGAGCGGCTGGCTCGGTGTACGTCAGGCCGATGTTGTAATCGACCGTCGCGACCTTGAAGCGCGCATTGTACCAAGCTTCGACTAAGGCCGTGTATTGTTTCTGTGCTTTGGTGCTGAGAACCTTGCCCTTGGCTCCCATTCCCGCGCGAGCCTTATCGACACGCTCTTTGTACATCGTCACCGCTTTCTCAAACTTCGGCCGTGCCTCGCCGAGCAGTTTGCGAGCCTCCGGGATCAGCGTGTCTTTCTTCGTCTTGTCACGCAGCCCCACCAGCAAGGCGTTCTGTGCGCGAAACAATGAGATGTCGCCGGAAGTCATTTGAGCCGACGCGGCCTCTTCATGATTGGCTTGTTCTTTGAGGAACTTATCCAACGCCGCTTGAGCCTCGACGATGTACTTCTGCTGGAGATCGGTGTTCGGAGTTTCTTTGGCCGCGATCCGCAGGCTGCGAGCCATCTCCAAATCCCACGTCGTTTTCACGTCGTCGGGAAGATCGGGCCGTTCCTTGATCTGGTTGAGGTAATGCACCGCCAATTCGCCGTGACCAAGGCCATGCAGGCCACGTAGGAACTCGATGAAGTCTTCTTCCGCCCGCGCGCTGTTCGCGAACATTCCCGCCATCAACACCACAGCCAAGCCGATGAACCCAATCAATCGTTGCCGCATCATTGCTATCCTTCTCAGAAAATCACGTCGACGGTCTCCGTCGAAACACTCCGACATCCAGCGGTGGAAAGTTCACCAAGCGGCCGGACAATTCGCAAGCACATCGACGTCGATCGGCTGGGATTTGCTGGCGCAGCTTTTCGGCCGGCAGCGGCAATCCTTAGGATCCTTTCCAAGAACATCAGAGTGTTTTGAAGGGCACAATCGACTCAACTCTTCATGATGAAATCCGCCCTTCATCCGCGGCCGTGTCTGAATCCGCGGGGTGGGAATCCAGTTGGCCCCGCGGATTCAGACACGGCCGCGGATGAAGACCGGTGCTCGCCAAAGGCATTGCCCAGTTAGCCCCCGACCAACTGCGGCGTGATTCCCACCTGTCAGCCGAGGATGTCTGGCAAAGGCGAAGCGACAGATCGGGGATCACAGCAAATGCCGTAATGGCAGCAGAGCCTGACTTGGCTTGGCTTCCTAGCCGAGGTTGGCAGGCATGGCAGAAACCACCGAGAACGCAACTCGCAGCGAATTTGGCTCTTAGGAACTCGCCGGCAGTTGGCCCGCGATTCGCTCTTCGCCGCGATGCCTGAAACTGTTGCTTGGTTTTTGAGGCATTTCTCTCTGAACGACGTGCATGATCTTGAGGAGACACAGATGGCCAAAGCCGCTGCCAAGAAATCCGAAAAGCTGGTTCCGCTGGGGGACCGCGTGGTTGTGAAACGTGCTGAAGCTGAGACGACAACGCTCGGCGGAATTGTGCTGCCGGATTCGGCCAAGGATAAGCCGCAACGCGGTGAAGTTCTTTCGGTCGGCGAAGGCTATGTCCGTCGCGACGGCAAGAAGGTCGCTCTGACCGTGAAGTCCGGCGATCGCATCCTCTTCAGTTCCTACGCCGGCGACGAGATCAAGGTCGGCGACGAAACCTACCTGCTCATGCGCGAGAGCGACATTCTCGCGACGTTCTAGTTCGCTTGTGGCGCGGGCGGCTCGCCTGCGACTGCTTCCAATAACTCACCGATTGCAGGCGAGCCGCCTGCACTACGTCCTCAGGAGATTTCCGACATGCCCAAGATGATTGCCTTCGATCAAGAAGCGAAAGACGCCGTTCGTCGTGGCGTGAGCAAACTGGCACGCGCCGTTCGCACGACCCTCGGCCCGCGCGGCCGAAATGTGATCATTGAGAAGAGCTTTGGCTCACCGACCGTCACAAAGGACGGCGTGACCGTCGCCCGTGAAATCGAACTCTCCGACAAGTTCGAGGACATGGGCGCTCGCATGGTGAAAGAGGTCGCCAGCAAGACCTCCGACATCGCTGGTGACGGCACGACGACGGCGACGATTCTCGCCGAAGCGATCTTCATCGAAGGTCTCAAGGCGGTCGTCGCGGGAGTCAACCCGATCGACATGAAGCGCGGCATGGACAAGGCCGTGGCGGACGTCACCGAAAAGCTCGCGGGTATGGCCATTGAGTGCAAGAACAAAAAGTCGATCGCTCAAGTCGGCACCGTTGCCGCTAACGGCGATGAAGAGATCGGCAACATCCTGGCCGAAGCGATGGACCAAGTTGGCAAGGACGGAGTCATCACTGTCGAAGAGAGCAAGAGCCTCAAGACCGACTTTGAAGTTGTCGAGGGCATGCAGTTCGACCGCGGCTACCTCAGCCCGTACTTCGTCACGAACCCGAACACGATGGAAGCGTTCTACGAAGATTGTTACGTCCTGATTCACGAGAAGAAGATCACCAACATCAAGGACTTGGTCCCGGTGCTGGAGAAGGTCGTCCAATCCGGCAAGCCGCTGCTGATCGTCGCCGAAGAAGTCGAAGGCGAAGCTCTGGCGACGCTGGTCATCAACAAGCTGCGTGGCACGTTCAAGTGCGTCGCCGTGAAGTCCCCCGGCTACGGTGATCGTCGCAAGGCGATGCTGCAAGACCTGGCGATCATGTGCGGTGGCACCGCGATCTTCGAAGACCTGGGCATCAAGTTGGAGAACGTCCAACTCAGCGATCTGGGCCGCGCGAAGAAGGTCATCATCGACAAAGACAACACGACGGTCATCGAAGGCCACGGCAAGACCGCCGACATCAAGTCGCGCATCGACCAGATTCGCCGCGAACTGGAAAGCAGCACCAGCGACTACGACAAGGAAAAACTCGAAGAACGAGTCGCGAAGCTGTCGGGTGGTGTGGCTCAGATCAACGTCGGTGCCGCGACCGAATCCGAAATGAAAGAGAAGAAGGCTCGCGTCGAAGACGCCTTGCACGCGACCCGTGCGGCCGTCGAAGAAGGCATCCTCCCCGGCGGCGGCGTGGCTCTGCTGCGAGCGACCGCTGGCCTCAAGGGTAAGGGTCTGACCGACGACGAAATGGTCGGTTACAACATCATCCTGCGAGCCTGCCGTGCTCCGGCGACGCAAATCGCCGACAACGCTGGCGTGGACGGTGGAGTGATCTGCGAGAAGATTCTCGAACTCGACGGCAACAAGGGCTACAACGCCGCGACCGGCAAGTACGAAGACCTCGTGAAGAGCGGCATCATCGACCCGACCAAGGTGACTCGCTCCGCGTTGCAGAACGCCGCCTCGGTCTCGACCCTGCTGCTCACCAGCGACGCCCTGATCGCCGA
>CAMDEA010000032.1 GCA_945893045.1 Planctomyces sp. SH-PL62 | reverse complement strand
AACGCTCTGGTGCTCGTTGGAATCTCCGCAACGCCGAATCCGTCTCCGCCCTGACCAACCTCCGCGACAGCAATCAATGGCAACCCTATTGGTCAACTTGCGACACCACAAAAACTTAACACCGCCAATATCTCTGGGCACACCCCTTGTGGAGATAGAGCTTCTTGCCGTTGAACCGGAAACAATGCTTATTGTCTTCGGTCGTGCAAACTTTGCTCTCGAAGAGATTGTTCAAATCAAAATCAAGGATGCCCTCCTCAGTGACCTGTGAAATGAAATCCCGACGTCCGAAAAACATAAAGGCAGAATAGATCGCGTCTGATACTTGTCGTCGCACATCGTCGTTGGCATACAGAACTCTCTCTGGAACGTCGCCGTCTCTCATCGATGTGAAGTACGACTCGTCCGCCAAGTCGGGGTTCCGTCTCAGAATTACATTGACAATCTGCTGCGACTGTTCATGAGGCAATTCGATGAGTTTTTCGTACCACACCCGAATGAACTGCCGCCCGTCAGTGTACTCGGAATCCAACTCGTTCGAAGTTAGTGGATCAGGAGGAAGAATTGAGTTAAGCAGCACGGTCAGATTGATCTTTATCTCACGAATCGCCGTGACCGAGAGCGTCATCCCAAACGTAGCGCATTTTGCCTTCTGAATCTTGCATATTACTGCCGTGGAATCGTTCTCCATGTCGAATAGGAGAAACGCCGGGAAGGATACGGAGGTCCGCACAGCAACCGTGAAATCGAACGAGGGAGGCAGACTCTTAATCTTCGAGTCGCCGTATAAGTAGAAGTGCATTGCTAACGACCGTGGTTGCGAGGCGAAGCTGATCGCTCGGCGGTTTATTCGCGCTGTTCGCGGAAGTCAATCAGCGGCTTGTGGTCGTTCCGGAGCGGCTGAAGCCCTCTCCCGCTTTTGATATCGGCGAGCCAACGTCTATGAGATCCCCTCAGGTCGGTTCGACGAGTGGTGGCATTTGGCCCATTGTTCAAATACCTTGGTGACGTCAATTCGCACCCGTGATGCCGAGGAATCCTGCCATGAACTCTACATTGGAACTCGAAGGTGCGGCCGTCGCCAAAGTCTTGGAACCGGTGCTGCGCGGCTTGCCGCCCGAAGTCGCTCGCCAGATTGCCGAGTTGCGAGCCGTTCCGGAGTTGCAGGCACGGATCGACGAACTCGCGAGCCGGTGCCATGCGGGGCAATTGACGGAAGACGAACGAGCGGAATACGCCGGCTACGTCGAGGCCATTGATCTGGTCGCCATCCTGCAAGCCGAGGCGCGAGCCGTCGCGGACGTGGCGGTGTGATGGACGAGACTCTGCGAGAACTGGTGCGGCTTCGATCGGGCAACCGGTGCGAGTACTGCCTGATCCGTCAGGAACACATTCCGCTGACCAAGCTGCAAGTCGAACACATCGTGGCTCGCCAACATGCCGGTGAGGACGACCTGACGAACTTGGCTCTCGCGTGCGATCGCTGCAACCTCCACAAAGGCCCGAACCTGACTGGCATTGATCCCGTGAGCGGCGACATCGTGCCGCTGTTTCATCCACGACGTGACAATTGGGATGACCATTTTCAATGGGTCGGTGTGGAGATCATCGGCCTCACGCGCAAAGGCCGAACCACCGTCCGGCTGCTCCAAATGAACGACTCGCGCCGTCTTCGCTTGCGGACAACACTCAGACGGCTGGGCCAGTTGCACTGACATTTACCGGATGCCCAACTGATGCAACGTCAGCATGTCGAGGATGAAGAGCTTCACGGCCGCCGATCCTCTGCATCCTTTTGTTGGCGGTACTGCTCCATCGCCTGCTGCCATTCATCGACTAACGGTTCATTCGCGAGCATCCCTTGCATGCGCTTCCAGGGATTCCCCAGCCGCTGACTCGGCGAACGCGCTTTGAGTTCTGCGAGTTCCCGCTCCACGGCGGCCAAGCGTTGTTCGAGTTGTGTTAGCTCGCTCATCACGGGACTCCTTGCGTCTCATCCGAGAAATCGACGGCAACAGATCCCATTCTCTGAACTGCGCCAGCCCCATTTGGTGGGCGATTGACGATTCATTCACGCGGTTCGCTGAAGTCAATCAGCGGCTTGTGGTCGTCACGGAACGGCGGAGTCTCTCCCGTTTGAGAGTTCGGCGGGCTTTCAGAATCGACCGGATCGATGAGTGGTTGGTTGCAGGGCATCCAGGACAAATCCGGCGGAGGAGCCGGCGGCGGTGGCGGAGAGGTTGCTCGGCAATAGGTCCAGCGTCCCAGGAGGATCAAGGCGCGAATCTGAAGGCTCAACAGAACTGTGACCGTGATCCAACACAGCACCGTCCCCCAAGTCCACGGGAAATTCCAGGTGACGAGATTCTCCAACCCCACGCTCCAGCGCAATTGCTGGAAATCCATGTGCAAGAACCAGACAAGAGGTCCACACGCCAGCACCGTCAGCAGCTTCACCCAGCCAGCCGCTTTGCCACAGCGAACGAGATTTTGCGTGATGAAAAACAGCACGGCCAGCGGCACGCATGCGGCGGCAAGGATCGCCATCCCTAATTTGCCCCACTCGTGTTCAAACTGGGCGGCCACTCCGAACGTCACCATCGCCGACACATACGCGAAGCCCACGAGCAGCAGGGCATTGGCCGCGGATCGACGAGTCACCGCTTCAGTCGGCTGAGGTTTTTCCGCCATGACTTGTCTCACGTGACCGGTGTCGTTGCCTCTCGCCGGTTCAACCTTCGTGCCGGGAGATCGCTCAGCGAGTGGCGTGCATCGAGGATACACGGCGGGCACCACCTTGGCACTCGAAAATCCGCTGCGGATCGAACACCATCACGCTGACTCAACTCGGTTGGAACGGAATGGGAGTGGCGATGAGCGACACGGTGTTGGTGACTGGTGGCAGCGGCTTCATTGGTACTTGGGTGCTGCGGGAGTTGCTCGCGCGAAATGCAAAGCCGATCGTGGTCGATGTGCAGCCGGCTCCGCCGCGCTGGCAGAGAGTGCTCGGCGGACGGGCGGCGGAGGTGATTTCGATTGAAGCCTCGCTGCTGGATCGCGACCGCTTGCAGGACGTCATCGAGCAACATGGCGTGACGCACGCCATTCATCTGGCGGCGTTGTTGACTCCGGAATGCCAGAAGGATCCGTGGCTGGGCTGTCAGGTCAACGTGCTGGGGAGCACGGCGCTGTTTGAGGCGGCGCGGCGGTCGGGACGAGTTCGCTCGCTGGCGTATGCCAGTTCGTATGCGGTGTATGGGCCGGAGACCGGAAATTCCGTGGATGAATCGAATCGGCCACCGACGTTTTACGGCGTGTTCAAGCAAGCGGTGGATTTGATCGCCGAGCAGTATTGGCGGCACTTTGGGATCGCCTCGGTCGCCGTGCGTCCGCATGTGGTCTACGGGCCGGAGCGGGATCAAGGATTGACGGCCGGCCCGTCGCTGGCCGCGCGAGCGGCTGCGCTCGGAGAGACTTACACGATCGGGTACACAGGCCGAGTCGGTTACGACTACGCGGAAGATGTGGCTCGCGCGTTTGTTCGTTCCGCGATGGAGTGTCCGCCGGGACACACCGTCGTCGATCTGCCTAGCGAGTTGGCGACCACCGAGGAGTTTCGCTCGGCGATCGTGGCTGCTGTTCCCGACGCGGCGTCGCGGATCATGGTCAACGGTCCGGCGATCCCGTCCAATGTTCCGCCGAGTCCGAATTACATCTCAAACCTCTTTCCCGATTGGCAGGCCACTTCGCTGCGCGATGGTGTGCGAAAGACGGTTGAGTTCTATGCGACACCTTGTGCGGTGACGAATAGGACCGACGAGCGGATCAGTTGCCGTTGAAGTGGATTTGTAAGAGGCTATCCGAGAAGCCGTAGTACGGCGAAGCCGCAAAAACGTAGGCGAGTCGCTTCCGCGACTCGCATTCCAAACGTCCATCGACCTCCAACATCAAGTTTCTGTGCGAACGGTGTCGCATTGAAAACCTCAGTTGCGGAGCAACTGAGCTACGGCGACGAGTCCCCCTCCAACCTCTCTGCCCAACGAGATCTCAACTATGCGAATGCTCGCCACGTTTTTCTGGATTGGACTCTGCGCTTCCACGCTGGCTGCGGATGCTCCGTGGAATCAATTCCGTGGTCCGCGCGGCGATGGAACATCGACCGAGACGGGGCTGCCGGTCACGTTTGGTGAAGGCTCGAAAGAGATCGTGTGGAAGACGCCGATTCCGGGACGGGCGTGGTCGTCGCCGGTCGTGTGGGGCAAGCAGATTTGGCTGACGAACGCGCCGGATATCCAGGGCAATACGAAGGAGCGGGTCAAGCTCGACAAACCGATCGACCTGTCCGCGGTCTGCGTGGACTTGGACAGCGGCAAGGTGATTCACAATCGGAAACTGTTCGAGGTCTCGGAGCTGCAGATCACGCACCCGACCAACACGTTCGCTTCGCCGACGCCGTTCATCGAGGAGGGCCGCGTTTACATTCATTTCGGCAGTTATGGGACAGCGTGCCTCGACACGAAGACGGGCGAGACGATCTGGGAACGCCGGGATTTGGAATGCGATCACTTTCGCGGCCCGGGGTCGTCTCCCATCGTGCATGGCGATCTGCTGTATCTGACGTTCGACGGCTACGACGTGCAGTACATCGCCGCCCTCGACAAGAAGACCGGCAAGACGGTTTGGAAGAAGGATCGGGGCATCGACTACAAGACCAAAGACGGAGATGCGAAGAAGGGCTACTCGACACCGTCGATCATTGAAGTCGGCGGCCGTGAATTGCTCATCAGCCCGTTCGCGTATGCGACGATCGCCTACGAGCCGAAGACCGGTGAGCCGATTTGGACGGTCTATCACGGCGGCATGAACGCTGCCGCACGGCCGCTGTACGGCAACGGTCTGGTTTACATCAACGCCGCTGACGGTGGGAAAGCACTGATCGCCGTCAGGCCCGAAGGGAGTGGGGACATCACGAAGAACATCGTCTGGCGAACGGACGAGAAGATTCCGAAGCGGTCGTCGCAACTACTGGTCGGCGATTTGTATTTCATGATGAATGACGCCGGCATCGCGACCTGCCTCGATGCCAAGACGGGTAAGGAGATCTGGTCGAAGCGTCTGCCGGGGGGGAAGTATTGGTCATCGCCGCTGCTCGCCGATGGCTTGATCTATTGCTGCTCGGAAGACGGCGACATTCAAGTCTTCAAAGCCTCGCGCGAGTTCGAGTCGGTCGCCGAGAACAGGCTCGCCGACGGTTCGAGCGCATCGCCGATCGTGGCGGGCAAGTCGTTGCTCGTGCGGACGAAGTCGCATCTGTATCGGATTGAGAAGCGGGATTGATCGTGAGCGGCAAGGATCGTGCAGATGTTCGACACTCGACATCGCTGGATGAACCGACTCGGCTGGCTGGCTGTGTGCGTCGGCCTGTCGATCGGGATGCACAGCGGTTGTTCAAAGCCCGAAGCCGCCAAGCCGCCGGGGATCTCTGAGTCACCGGCGAGCCAGTCGCTTCCAGGCGCTGACGAAGCTGTGCGGCGAGTGCTTCACGGTTTAGAGAAACGGCAGTCGCGAGCGTTGTGGGAATTCTTGCCACCGTCGTACCGAAGTGATGTGCAACGGCTCGCACGCGATGTCGCCGGACGCTTGGACGAGAAATCGTGGGGACCGTTCGTGGCCACTTGGCAGAAGGCTCGCCAAGTCTTACCGAAGAAGTTGAGTTCCCTCGTACCGCCAAAGTCAGGCGACAACGATCGGGGCGCGGGGGCGAGCCTGCCGTTCGATCCGGCAGCACTGGCGCAACTCCTGGATGTGATCGGCGACAGCGAACTGAGCGACTTGCAGCGGTTGCGGTCGATCGAACTGGATCGGTTTCTCGATCAGACGGGTGACAAGCTGTTGGCCACACTAGGACGAATCGCGGTCGGCGATGCCAACGGCTCGGCCAATGATCCGTTTTCGCAGTTCGGGAAAGTCCAAGTCGCATTGACCTCGTCGGCTGTCGGAACCGCAGTCGTCAGCATTCGATGGCCCGAGCAAGAGCCGACGACGCAGGAATTTGTCCGCATTGAGGATCACTGGATTCCGCAGTCGCTGGCCGCAGCTTGGCCAACGCAGTTTGCCGAGGTGCGCGAGCGCAGTCTGGCTTGGGCGAACAGCGTGCGCGAGCATCCCGACGAATGGCATGCGCGATCGCATGAGATCGACCAATGGCTCGATGAGTTGGCTGCGACGAAGTCGGATGCCGATGCACGACAAGTGTGGCAATCGGGGGTCTCGCGACTCGCGATCGCCTGGTTCGGTGAACTGTCACCGTCCGACACAACGCCACGCAGCGATCCAGCGCCGCCGAAGCCCGCGCGTGCCAAACGGCCGGAGACAGAAGTCCTGCTGCCGGATGAGCCGGGGAAGTAGTTCTGCTCTCCGAGGCTACTGCTCGCGTGGGTCAGCGGTTAAAACTCGCTGCAATCCACAAAAGATGTCTCCCTGGAGCCGCCGCACATGGCTGTCTCGAATAACGGTTTACAGTTCCTCCACGAATTGCAGCAAAAGCTCAAAGGGGTGCAGGAGGAACTCGATAAAGGCCCGCGGCTCATTAAAGTTAAGGAGAACGCGCTGGCCAAGCGGCAGGCCGAACTGGAGGAAATCAAGGCGCTGCACACCGCTCAACGCAAACTGGCCGATCAGAAAAGTCTGCAACTGAAGACAAATGAAGCCAAGCTGGCGGACCTCAATGCCAAGCTGAATATGGCCAGCACGAACCGCGAGTTCGATATCCTCAAGGGACAGATCGCGGCCGACAAGATGGCCAACAGCGTGCTGGAGGATGAAATCCTCGACTGCATGGAACAAGTCGACAAGCTGAAGACCAAAGTCGCTGAGGCGGAGAAAGTCGTTGTGGATGCCAAGGATGATGTCCGTAAGATGACCGAACAGGTCGCCGCCGCTGAAGCCGGCCTGAAGGAACGCTCGACGAGGCTGCTGCCGGCGGTCGCCGAAGCCGAATCCATCATCCCCGCCGAGCACATGGCGACCTATCGTCGCTTGGTGATCGCTCACGGAGCCGATGCGCTGGCGTCGGTCGAAAACAGCGTCTGCACGTCGTGCTATGTGTCCCTCTCGCCACAGCAATGTGTCGAACTGCGAGGCGGGAAATTTATTTTCTGTATTAGCTGCGGCAAGCTCATCTACGCGCCGCAGGCGTAGTCGATGGCCGAAAGATTCCTGGCGGGGAGCCTCGGTTTCTGCGACAGTCCGTGGTGGTATCGAGTTGTGCTCGATCAACAAGACTTCAATCCCTCCCCGTCGCTGGCTCAATGGCCGTGACGGGACTGATGGGCTTTGCCAGGAGATTGCTCGGTGGACTTGAATTCAATGGATTTGCTGGCTGCGTTCGATCTTTCCAAGTTTGCCGCCAACGCCCTGAATTGGCTGTGGGTGGCAATCGGCTTGGGCTTTGTGATTTTCTTCCACGAACTGGGTCATTTCGCCGTCGCCAAGTGGTGCGGTGTGTTCGTGGAACGCTTCAGCATCGGCTTCGGCCCGATCCTGTGGAGCTTCAAAATCGGGGACACCGAGTACGCCCTCTCGGCGATTCCGTTCGGTGGCTACGTGAAAATGCTGGGACAGGACGACATTGATCCCAGCCAGCTCAGCAGTGAAGAGATCGCCCAAGACCCGCGTTCGTATTCGGCGAAGGCGGTGTGGCAGCGGATGGCAATCATCTCGGCCGGCGTGATCATGAATATCATCACCGGCCTGCTGTTTTTCGCGATCGCATTTCACAGCGGCGTCGAGTCCAAGCCAGCTCGGATCGGCGGTGTGCGGGTCGGCAATCCGGCCTGGAGAGCGGGACTGCGGACCGGAGATCAGATCACGGTCATCAACGGCCGCAGGGCCTCCGAGTACGTGGATATCATGGTCGGTGTGGCGCTGACATCGGGAACCGTGGACCTGCAAGGCATCACGGAAAACGACAAAAAGCCATTCCACGCAAAGCTCACGCCGGATAGTTCGGAGACGCGCCGCTTGATCGGCGTGACCGCCAACAAGGACATTCGACTGGTGCCGATGCTGCGGGCCGACGGCCCCGTCGCCTTTCCCGGAATGCCGGCGGATGGAGCTGGGTTTCGCGATGGCGATCGCATCGTGAAAGTCGGCGATCAGCCGGTGAAGAGCTTTCCGGAATTGCAGTCGCTGTTGATCGCTCGTCGGGACGAGACTTTAGACTTCGTCGTCGAACGCCGGTCCAAGCCGGAGCATCCCGTCTTAGAGGCTGCCCCACCAGAGTTGGTCACGATTCAGGTCGGGCCAAATCGTTTTCGCAATCTGGGTCTGTCGATGGACATCGAAAAGATCGTCTCGATTCAGGACGATTCTCCAGCCGCCCGCGTGGGTCTGAAGACCGGCGACAAAATTGTCGAAGTCGATGGCCAGGCGGTTGGTCACACACTCAATCCGGTGGATCTGGGAGATTACTTTCAATCCCATCACGGCCAGCCGGTGAAGGTCGTGGTCATGGACGGGGTCACCAAAAAGGAGTTTGAAATCACGCCGCTGGACCGGTCGGGCTGGGTCGATCATTGCGACTTCCGCACTTCGCCGCTGTCGGTCCCTTCCATCGGTATCGCGTTTCAAATCACGTCGCAAGTCCTGAAGGTCGAGCCGGGAAGTCCGGCCGACGGCAAGATCGCCCCGAATGAACGCATCACTGCCGTCGAACTCTTTCTGCCTCCCGGAGCCGAGCCGGACGGCTACGGCGACAAAAACGGAAAGATGAAGACGTTCGAAGTCAGCGATGGAGCCGAGGGGACCATCTGGGCGCAGGCGTACTGGATGATGCAGTTGGCGGCGACGCGACACGCGCGGCTCACGGTCAGCGGCGGAGGCAAGACGCGCGTCGTGGAACTGGAGCCGACTCGCGATCCCAACCGGACATCATTCTTCCCCGATCGCGGTTTCATTCTCCGCGACGAAGGAATTATTCAGAAAGCGGATTCGATGGGAACAGCGCTGACGATGGCGGCGCATCACTCCAGCAGCAAAATGCTGGAAGTCTATCTGACGCTCCGCAGCCTGTTCCGCGGCGACTTGTCCTACAAGGAACTGCACGGCCCGATCGGCATCGCTCAGGTGGCCCACGACGTCGTCTCACAGGGGCTGGCCCCGATGCTGCTGTTTCTCGGCTTCTTGAGCATCAACCTGGCGGTGCTGAACTTCCTGCCGATCCCGGTGCTCGACGGCGGCCACATGGTCTTCCTCTGTTGGGAAGCGGTGACTCGTAAACGCCCCAGCGAAAAAGTGCTGATCGGTGCGACCTATTGCGGCATGGCCTTCGTCTTGGGCCTGATGTTCCTGGTGATGTACCTCGACATCTTCGTCCACGGAGGGGGACCGAAGTAGTCGCGCTCCAGTCGGAATCGCAGCATGTCCGGAAACAAAGGCAAAGACAGCGGAGGCGAAGCGGTCGCTTGGCTGGCGACGGGAGCCGTCTGTTTTCTCGGCATTGTCTTCATCGGCTTCATCATCCTGGTCTTCGCCAATGAACCGACGAAGCCGGTGCTGATCGTCTCCGGGCTCTTTCTGGGATTGGCAATCCTCCTCTTCCTGTTGCGCGAAAATCCGAAAGACACCGTCGATGCCGAAGAAGAGAAGTGGTTCGGAATCTTTCGCAAGCCGAAGGCGATGACGCGCTACAAGCTGACTCGCCACCGCAAGCCGAAGATCGTGCAGTTCGGCACCAACGAACCCCCCACGGCCGAACGCATCCGCGAGATCAAAGAAGTCTCCGACGGCATGAAGAACTGGGTGCCGCCCAAGACCGACCCGCAGCACGATGAGAAGTCGTGACACTCGGCAGAAATGAAACAGGCGAGCGGGGCGGTGTCAGCCCCCGGTTCCAACGCGAATTCACCGGGGGGCTGACGCCGCCCCGCTCGCCAGAATGAGTTCGCTCGGCCGCCACAGCCCTTTGAGTTCCCCGCGCGTGTCGGGTGAGAAGTCGAGCCAGGAATCCAACGGCAATTCCACTTGCGCCAACGCGGCGGTGGAAACCGTTTCGCGGCGACCGATCAAACGCGCGAGCCAATCTTCCAGGCCGGGATTGTGGCCGATGATGAGTACGCTGGCGAATCGGTCAGGAACGTGCGACACGATGGCCACCAAGCTCTGCGGATCGGCGTGGTACAGGACCGGGACGGACTCGACGTCACCCGGATACTTCGCGGCTTCCATCGCGAGTCGAGCCGTCTCCTGCGCTCGCACAGCGGACGAACTCAGAATGTGTTCTGGGACGAGATGGAGTTCGCTCAATAGACGGCCCATCCGTTGGGCCGCTTCGCGGCCGCGCTTTTTCAGCGGGCGATCATGGTCGGACAGCGTCGTGTCCTTCCAACTCGACTTGCCGTGCCGGAGGAGGAGCAGAGTTTTCATGGTTCTCAGTTCGCTCGATGTGGTTCGAAGACCGTGCGACGAGAGTTCTCGGCAAGCCGGCCGATCTCGCAGGTCTCGCGAAACAAGACTTCTTGGGAACGGTGCGGCGCGCTCTTGCCCTGTTTGACTCGCGAGTAGCTGCCGTCGGAATTCAGCCGGCGAGCTTTCACGTTGTCATCAAAATAGTTTTCGAGAACGCTGATCAATCGCGTCCGCAACGCCCGGTCTTCGATGGGGACCAGCAGTTCGACGCGGCGTTCCAGATTGCGGGGCATCCAATCGGCGGACGAAATGAAGACTCGCTCGTCGCCGCCGTGATAGAAGAACATCACGCGGCCGTGCTCTAGGAAGCGGTCCACGATACTGACGACGGAAATGTTTTCGCTTAGCCCTTTGACCCCCGGCCGCAGACAGCAGATGCCCCGAATGTTGAGCTTGATCTTCACTCCCGCCTGCGAGGCTTCATACAGAGCGTCGATGATCTTCGGGCACACCAGCGAGTTCAGCTTGGCGAGAATGACCGCCTTCTGGCCATGCTTTTTCCGCTGCGTTTCGGCTTCGATCATCTCCAGGAGCTTCGGCCGCAGACCCAGCGGAGCCATGTCGATCTTCCGGAACTTCATCGGCTGCGAGTAACCGGTGATCGCGTTGAAGAAGCTGGTCGCGTCGGCACCGAGTTCCTCATTGCTGGTCATGAAGCTGACGTCGCTGTAAAGCCGCGCGGTCGATTCGTTGTAGTTGCCGGTCCCGAAGTGGACGTAGCGGACAATGCCTTGCGGCTCGCGGCGGACAATGACCAGACACTTGGCGTGCGTCTTCAGTCCTTTGACGCCGTAGATGACTTGGGCACCCGCCAGTTCGAGGCTCTTGGCCCACTCGATGTTGCGAGCCTCATCGAAGCGCGCTTTGAGTTCGACGACCACCGTGACGTACTTGCCCTTCTCGGCCGCACGTTGCAGAGCGGCCACGATCGGACTGTTGCGGCTGGTGCGATACAGAACTTGCTTGATCGCCAACACCTGCGGATCGTCGGCCGCTTCCTCCAGCAATCGCAGCACCGGCTCGAAACTTTCATAAGGATGCACCAGCATCAGGTCTTGCCGCTGCAACACCTGAAACATGCTGCTGCCCAGGTCCACGCTGGGGGATGGCTGCGGCGGCCATGATTCGTAGCGCAGATGATCGAATCCAGATCGTTCGCAAAGCTGCATATACGCCGACAGGCCCAGCGGTCCCGGAACGACGAAGACCGATTCGTCCGGCACCTTCAGTGAACTTTGCAGGAATGCCAACAGTTGTGTCGTCACGCAGTCGGAGACTTCCAGCCGCACGCACGCGCCGGTGCGGCGAGTCTCCAAAACCTCTTCCATCTCGGCCAGCAGATCGGCCGCGAGATCTTCCCGAAGACTCAGGTCCGCGTTGCGAGTGATGCGAAATGGCACGCACTCGCAGACCTTCTCGCCGGGGAAGAAGCGTTGCGCGTGCTGAGCGATCACATCCTCCAGCAGCATGAACTCGTAACCGTTCTCGGCCGGCAGCGAGACGAACCGCGAGGTCAGTTTTCCGAACGGGATGATCGCGAAGCGCGGCGTCTTCGTCTCGTCGCTGGCCGCCGGGTCGAGCCGCACGCAGACGCTCAGCGATTGCGTGGCGAGCAGCGGAAAATCCTCGGACGACGTAACCGCGATCGGCGTCAGGATGCTCGACAGTTCGTTGTCGAACAGTTGCTCGACGAGCTTGGCTTGTCGCGGAACAAGTTCCGCCGCGCGTCGTCGCCGCAGTCCTGCTTCCGCCAGCTTCGGTTCGACCTCTTGCAGGAAGCAGGTGTATTGCTCGTTCGCCATCTGGTGCGTGCTCGCGCCAATGGCCTGAAGCTGTTGCTCCGGCGTCATCCCGGCGGGATCGGGCTTCGTGATGCCCTGAGCCAGCAGCATCTGCAAGCTGCCGACACGGACCATGAAGAACTCATCGAGGTTCGACGCGGTGATCGCCAAGAATTTCAGCCGCTCCAGCAACGGCACGCTGGCGTCTTGAGCTTCGGCCAGCACGCGCTGGTTGAATTCCAACCAGCTCAGTTCGCGGTTGAGGTATTTGGTGTTCGTCGTGGTGTCAGTCATAGTGCCGTACCGTAGCGGACGAGTGTGAAGAGCCAAAGTCTCGCTACAATCTCGCTCGGGAAAGGGGTCGTGCGTTCAAAATTCAAAATTGGCGGTTTGAGCACGTTGAGTTCATCCATGAGTTGTTCCCGCCAATTTTGAATTTTGAACGCACGACCCTTCAACCGTCGCTGCGCTTTCAACTGAATAGGAACTCCCATGTCGCTGCTGAAATTGCTGATCTTGTCAGGCTTCGTTTTGTTGATCGGAAGCCTGACCGCTCGCTCGCTGTTCGCCGATGAGTTAGCCGACAAGTTTGAAAAGAAGCAATTCAAGAACGCCGCCGACCAAACGCTGCTTTACCGATTCCTCCGGCCGGCCAAACTCGAAGCCGGCCAGAAATATCCTCTCGTGCTGTTCCTGCACGGAGCCGGCGAGCGCGGTGACGACAACACCAAGCCGCTCGTGCATGGTGTGAAGACATTCGCGACGGAAGAGTTCCTCACCAAGTTTCCCTGTTTCGTCGTCGTTCCGCAGTGCCCGGACAATACGAAGTGGGCCGACATCGACTGGACGACCAATAAAGTCGAGATCCCGGAGCACGAGTCACCGACCGCGAAGCTGGTCATGCAGTGTCTCGACGGACTGGAAAAGGAACTCCCGATCGACCCGCACCGCGAGTACGTCACCGGCTTGTCGATGGGCGGCTTCGGCACCTGGGATGCCATCAGTCGCCACCCGCAACGCTTCGCTGCCGCCGTTCCGGTCTGCGGTGGATGCGATCTCAGCCAAGCCAAGAAAATCGCGCACATTCCCGTCTGGACGTTTCACGGCGGGAAGGATCAAGTCGTGAAAGTCGAACGCACACGCGAAATCGTCGAGGCCCTGAAAGCCGCTGGCGGCAATCCCAAATTCACCGAGTACCCCAACGTCGGCCACGACAGTTGGAACGGAGCATACAAGGACCGCGATATGTACGAGTGGCTGTTCGCGCAACGCCGAAAGTAGGTCAGCCTTTCCAGGCTGACCCAAACAATGCGAGACACTGATGAGTGCTCGTGTCAGCCTGGAAAGGCTGACCTACGAAGGAAAACAACGTGCCGACTGATTCATCGACGGAATCTGATCTCGCCGCCGTGCAACAACTGGCCGACAGCTATCAGCGCGTCACGCGCGAGTTGGCCAAGATCATCGTCGGGCAGCAGCGGGTCATCGAAGAGTTGCTGATCGCGATGCTGGCCGGCGGACATTGCTTGCTGGTCGGCGTGCCGGGACTGGCGAAGACCTTGATGGTGCGGACGCTGGCCGACACCCTCAGCTTGTCATTCAATCGGATTCAGTTCACTCCCGACTTGATGCCGGCGGACATCACCGGGACCGAGGTCATTCAAGAGGACAAGTTGTCGGGCACTCGCGAACTGCGATTCCTGCCGGGGCCAGTCTTTGCCAGCGTGCTGCTGGCCGACGAGATCAATCGCACGCCGCCGAAGACGCAAGCGGCATTGCTCGAAGCGATGCAGGAGCGGCAAGTCACCGTCGGTGGCAAGCGGCATCTGTTGCCATCGCCGTTCTTCGTGCTGGCGACGCAGAACCCAATCGAGCAAGAAGGAACATACCCGCTGCCCGAAGCCCAGCTCGACCGATTCATGCTGCAAGTCAAAGTCGATTACCCGACCGAAGACGAAGAGTTCAACATCGTCCGCAGCACGACGGGCGGCAGTCATGCGGTGATTGAGAAAGTACTCGGCCAGGAAGACTTGCTGCGGTTGCAACAGATCGTGCTTCGGATTCCGGTTGCGGATCATGTCATCCGATATGCGTTGCAGCTCACGCGGCTGACTCGTCGCGGTGAAAACGAGGCGAGCGACGCGCCAGCCTTCGTGCGTGACTTCGTCTCTTGGGGGGCGGGGCCGCGTGCGAGTCAGTGTTTGATTCTGGGCGCGAAGGCTCGTGCGGTGTTGCGTGGGCAGACTCATGCGACGTTGGATGATGTGCAAGCGGTCGCGGCTCCGGTGCTGCGGCATCGACTCGTTTTGAACTTTCACGCCGAAGCCGAGGGGCTGACGGCCGACGCGCTGGTGCAGCGGCTGATCGAGCACGTTCCGGCCAGCGTAGCCGGCTCTCGCCGAGAGCCGGTTTCAGTCTTTCGGACGTAACGTAGCCACGCTCGCCAAGAGCGTGGGCGAATTCAGGGAAAACCCACGCTCTTGGCGAGCGTGGCTACGGCTGAATCACTGTGGCTCAACACCTGCCGTATTTCGATCCGCGAACGCTCAGCAAGCTTGAAGGGCTGACGCTGCACGCTCGCGGCACCGTCGAAGGGGCGGTCACGGGAGCACATCGCAGCCCCTTTCACGGCTTCGCCGCCGAATTCGCCGAGCACCGCGAGTACGCTCCCGGTGACGACCTGCGGTACGTCGATTGGAAAATCTACGGCCGCAGCGACCGCGTCTTCGTCAAACAGTTCGAGGAAGAGACGAACTTCGCCTGTCACCTGTTGCTGGATGCCAGCGAGTCGATGACTTACCGCTCAGACACCACACCGCTCTCGAAATTGGAATTCGCGAAGCACGTCGCCGCCGCGATCAGCTACATCGTCGTCAAACAGCAAGACGCCGTCGGCCTGATGGCTTTCGATCGTGAGGTCTCGCAAGCCGTTCGCCCCGGCAGCCAAACCGCACATTGGAAACAGATTTCGCATGTGCTGGAGACGACTGTTGCGCCCTCTATTTCAATTTTGAAATCTCAAATTTCCAATTTCCAATTTCCAATTTCAGACTCTCTGTTCGCAGGCATCGCCGAACGCCTCACACACCGCGGCGTCGTCATCTTGCTCAGCGACCTCTTCGCCGATGCGGATTCGCTACTGCTCGGATTGAAACGCCTGCGGCATCAGAAACACGATGTCCGCGTGTGGCAGATCGTCGATCCGGCGGAGGAAGATTTTCCGTTTGATGACCCAACGCTGTTTCACGGCCTGGAAGGCTGGGCCGACTTGCCAGTCGAACCACGTTTGCTGCGAGCCGCCTATCAACGCGAGTTCGAGGCTCATCGAGAATCGCTGCGCCGGAAGTGCCGCGACCTGAGCATCGAATTCCAAACGCTGCGAACGGACATGCCGATCGAGATCGCCGTCAAAAAATGTCTGGCGGTTGGATAGGCCATCGAATTCCTTGGCTCTGGACTTACATGCCTTGCGGTGGGTTTCCTGCCTCAGGCATCGGCTTGAGGTTCTCGATTCTCATCTGTAGCTGTTTGATATCGTTGGTTTGTGAGTCAACTGATTCCTTCAATTCGTCTACAGACTTTCGGAGAGTCGAAATGCTCAATTCCAAATCGTGAGGTTGATGGCGGCTAAAAATCAAAAAGATGATTGCAATAAGACCGAATGTGCCAAAACCGAACCTCGAAGTCCTCACAGCGACGCAGTTTTGACATACACCGGAAAAACAGTCACGTTGCCAGAAGGACATTGCTCGGCCGCATTGAGGACAAGTCACCATGTTTCTACTTCCTTAATTTATGTTGAGCTCGGAAGACAACGAGCGAAGCAGGGACGTGATGACCGGCAGAATACCAGCCGCGCCATCGAACCGTCGAGAAATTCTGAGGACCAATCCACCAAGTCACTTCGACGTGATAGGATGCCGAGCGAAAACATGCCTTTGACCGGGAGAGGGTCATGCGACTCGAAGGAACGGTCCACGACGGAGTGATTGTCTTGAATGAGCCGGAGAGGTTGCCGGAGGGAGCCGTCGTTGAATTCGAGGTCAAGGCGATTACGGCGGCCACTCGCTCTGGCCGGAAGCCGACGTTGGCCGAGCGACTGCTGAAACATGCCGGTACGGTCCCCGATCTGCCGTCCGACCTGGCAGAACAGCATGACCACTACATTCACGGAACTCCGAAGTCATGAAGACCGTTTTCAAGGTTTTACGGAAGCGCTGACTGGCGACAAACATTTCGAGCAAGCGGGGTTCGTGGCATTACTTCGCCAATAGCCCGAAGAGAACCCCGACATTTGCCGCCTCACAGCGTGCCCGAACTCTTCATGACCGGCAGCAGCAGGCCGATGACGACGAAGAGGATCAGCAAGGCCATGATGACCAGCATCAACGGCTCCAACAAACGGACGGCCAGTTCCAGCAGGCGGTGAGTGCGGCGTTCCATCGTGTCGGCCACGCTGACCAGCACTTGCTCCAAGTTGTTCGCCTCTTCGCCGACCGAAATCATTTCGATCACTTCGGCCGGGAACTGTTGGCTCTGGCCCAGCGGTGCGGCGAGCGACTTGCCGGTCGAGACGCTGTCGGCAGCGGCGGCGATGGCGTCGGTCAACACGCGGTTGCCGGTGGCATCCTTCGCGATGCGCAGCGATTGCAGGATCGGCACGCCGTTCTTCAGCAACGTGCCGAGGATTCGGCAAAACCGCGCGACCGCCAGACTGCGAATGACCGGCCCCATCGCCGGCATACCGATGGCAATGCGGTGCCACTGTCGCAACCCGGCCTCTGTCTGCAGCCGTTGCCGCACGAAGACAATCACGCCGAGGATGGCCAGAATCGTGACGATCCAGTAACTGCTCACATAGGTGCTGAGCGCCATCAAAGCGGTGGTCGCCCAGGGGAGTTCGCCTCGCTCGGCCATGCGGTCAAAGACCGGCGCGAACATCGGCACGAACCACACCAGCATCGCCCACACCACGGCCAATCCGGCGAAGAGCAGAAAGAACGGATACGCCATCGCCCCTAACACGCGGCTTTTGAGTTCCTGCTGATGCTCGGTGAAGTCGGCCACTTGCTTGAGCACGTCTTCTAGGAACGCCCCTTCCTCGCCGGCTCGCACCATGCTGACCGCCAGCTCTGAGAAAACGTCCTGATGCAAGCGCATCGCCTCGGCCAGCCGCGTGCCGTCAGCGACTTTCTCGCGCAGGTCGCGGAGCACTGCCTTCAACCCGGCGTGCGACGTTTGCCGTTCGAGCAACTCCAAGGACCGTAGCAACGGCACGCCCGCTCGCAACAAGTCGGCCAACTGCGAGAAAAACGTCGCCAGATGTCCCGATCGCGGCCTCTGGAACCACGCCATCGTGGAGTTCTTCGTCGCTTGCGACGCCTGAATCTTCACGGGGAAGAGTTGCTTGCCAGACAACTGCGAAACGATGTCGAGCTCACTGTTGCCGCTCAGGACGCCCGTGACCTCTCGGCCGGAAAGTTCTTTCGCGATGTAGCGGAAGTCAGGCATAGCGTGAGGATGTTACGGCGGGGAGCATTGGGAATGAAGAACGACGAACAAAGAATGAGTCACGGAAAGCAACGCCGTCCGCCGCGCATTCACGTGCATCATTCCTCATTCCGCTCGCCCCATCACAACTAACGGCAGCACCGCGTACAGCGCGTCATGCTGAAGACGCCTTGATCGCGTTTCGAGCAGTAGGACGCGACAAAGCTGGTGTCGGTCACGGTCGCCGTGTACCAGAACGTGCCAAAGAGGAAACCCAAGTTCGACGAACCGGACATCGTCAGTTGGTCCCCTTTGCGTTCCGTGACGGTCAATACGACGTCGTAATCGAATGGCAGCAATCCCATGAACCGGCCACTGAAATGGACGCAGTAGTGGTCGTCGTCGATCTTGCGGAAGTCGCCGGTCAGCGGTCCATCGTGGCCGTTGGAATGGCTCAACCAAGTCCCGCTCCAGTGACCGGACAAGTCCGTCGGAGCTTTCGCTTCTGGGACCGGAGCCGGCTTGGGTTCGGCCGCCGGTTTGTCTTCGGCAAACGCGACGACGGACAGCAACAATAAGGTGGCACACGCAACGAGCGAACGACGCAGATCGAACAACATGGCAAGCTCCTGATGTGAGTGGTGACGGGGTCGGGAGTCTTTTTCATGCCGCCGCGGTGAGTTCATCGTTGTTGGGTTCGTGTTGTGCGGCATGAAAAAGACTCCCGACCCCTTTGTGCTTTGTGGACACGACAACGTTGTCAGCCGAGACCACCGCCGTCCAGAAGTCAGTTGTGAACCGAGGCGATCCGCTCGCATCCCGGTCGGCTGGTGCCAAATGTGCCAGTCGTATCGACATTCGCCCGGCCGATGCGCGTTGCCGTTCGAGCGTGCGCACGCTGAAATGTCGCCGTCGCTGAAGGATCATGGTTCCCGAACGTGGAGACCTTCTCGTGAACGATCAGGCCAAATACGTGGATATGAATCCTGAAGAGGAACAGGAACCCTTGCCGACGCTGGCAGCCGCCGAGCCGCAGCAGTGGTTGGGCGAGCCAGTGCTGGAGCTGCGGCATCTGCACCGGTTCTTCGGTAAGCTGAAGGCAGTCAACGATGTCTCCTTCAAAGCGTATCCCGGCCAGGTACTGGGCTTCATCGGCCCGAACGGAGCGGGCAAGACCACAGCGATGCGCATCATCGCCACGCTCGACACGCCGACGGCCGGCGATGCGTTCGTCTGCGGTCATTCGGTGATCGACGACCCGGACAAAGTCCGCAAAGTGCTCGGCTTCATGCCGGACCACTTCGGCAAGTATCACAACATGAACGTGATCGAGTACCTCGACTTCTTCGCGCGGGCCTACGGCTTGCGCGGAGCCAAACGCCGCGACTCGCTGGAAAACGTGCTGGTCTTCACCGAGCTGCGTAAGCTGGCCGAGAAGCCGATCTTCACGCTGTCGAAAGGACAGTCGCAACGGCTCGCGCTGGGACGTTGCCTGATCCACGATCCGCAAGTGCTGATCCTCGACGAGCCGGCCGCGGGACTCGACCCCCGCGCCCGCATCGAACTGCGCGAACTGATCCGCCTGATGGCCACGCAGATGAGCAAGACGATTCTCATCAGCTCGCACATCCTCACCGAGCTGGGCGAGATCTGCGATTCAGCCGCGATCATCGAAGCGGGACACATCCTCGCCTTCGGCACAGTCGAAGAATTGTCGAAGCGGCAACGTCACGAAGACGGACAAACCGGCCAGAAGACGCTGTGCGTCAAGTTGCTCGCCGACGACAACCCCAAGCACGGTCCCGCCGCGCTGGAGCGCTGGCTGTTCGAGCAACCGTATGTCTCCGCCGTGCAGGTCGCCGGAGTGGATGTCGCGTTCGAGTTCGACGGCGATCCAAACGCTCAACATCAATTGCTGCGCGGTTTGATCCAAGCCGGCTTCCCCGCCATCGAATTCCAAGGCAAGACAGAGACGCTGGAAGACGCCTTCATGAGCATCACGAAAGGCGTGATGCAGTGAATCGCCGTGGGGCAGGTTTTCAACCTGCCCGTGCCATCTAACTGGCAGGTTGAAAACCTGCCCCACGAACATGCCAAGATTCGTTTTACTGACTCACGATCACCCGTTCGTCCATTGGGACTTGCTCATCCAAGCGGGAGAGACCGCGCGGACATGGCGGCTGCTCGAAAGTCCGGCGCGTTGGCTGTCTGATCCTGCCATCGAACTCGCGGCCGAATCCATCGCTGCGCATCGCCTGATGTACCTCGATTACGAGGGCCCGATCAGCCGCGAACGTGGCCGAGTGGTTCGGTGGGATCATGGCCTGGCGGAGTGGATCAGTGAGTCAGAGTTCTCGGTCCGTTTGCGTTTGAACGGCGAGCGATTGGTCGGCGAATTGACGATCGACCGAGACATGTTGCGACCGTTGTGGTCCGCTCGCTTCTTCCCGGCAGTTCCAGCTTGAGGCTTGAACAAGCTCCGGGAGAGACGCAAACTCAATGAGCTTGTAGGTTGGGGACTCCTGCCCGACCCGGACAGGCAATCCGCCGAAGGCGGACCATCCTACGGAAATCCTGATGTCCAACCGCACGTCACTGCTGATGCCTCGTCGAGCCGCGCTCACAGCCGGTGCGACTGGTTGCTTGGGACTGACGTTGTCGAAGTTGTTCGCGGCCGAAGAGAACGTGGCGATTCGCAAGCAGGCGGGGCGAGCGAAGTCCATCATTTTTCTCTATCAATTTGGTGGGCCTAGTCACGGGGACACGTTTGATATGAAGCCGGATGCTCCTGAAGGCATCCGCAGTTTGTTTGGTCAGATTGATTCTGCCATGCCGGGCGTGCGCATCTGCGAGCATCTGCCGGAGACCGCGAAGGTGCTCGATAAGGTCACGCTGGTGCGGACCGTGTTTCATTCGATGAAGAATCACAATTCGGCGGCGTATCACGCGCTGACCGGCCACGCTCCGCCGGTGGATGACATTCGGCTGAAGGATTCCATCGAACTCTTTCCGGCGTACGGTGCCGTTGTGGACAAGCTCGCTCCAAATGCCGAAACAATGCCGACGTTTGTCTCGCTGCCGCACGTCATCCGCGATGGCTCGGTCACTCCAGGGCAACACGCCAGCTTTCTCGGCAAGCGGCACGACCCGCTGCTGATCACGGCCGATCCAAACGAACCGGACTTCAAGCTGCCGGAGTTGAGCTTGCCGTCGAACCTCTCGGCCGACCGACTACAAAGCCGCCGCGAGATGCAGCGGATCATCAGCCAGCAAACTCGATTATTGGAACATTCGGCGACCGCGCGCGGCATCGACGAATACTACGACCGTGCGCTGGCGATGTTGTCGTCGTCGCGCGTCCGCGATGCGTTCGACTTATCGCGCGAGGCCAAGAAGACTCGCGACGCTTACGGCCGGACGACGTATGGTCAGAGTTGTCTGCTCGCGACGCGGTTGGTCGAGGCGGGTGTGAAGTTCGTCAACGTCTACTTCGACGAGAGCATCGGCGGACAGAGCACGACCAACGGCGGTTGGGACACACACGGCTTCAACGACACGCGGGCGTATCCGATTTTGAAGGCTCGGCACTTGCCGATGACCGAGCACACGCTGCCGGTGCTGCTCACCGACCTCGAACAGCGCGGGTTGCTCGACACGACGCTGGTGGTCTGGATGGGGGAATTCGGCCGCACGCCCAAGATCAACGCGAACATCAGCCGCGATCATTGGCCGCACTGTTACACCGTGCTGCTGGCCGGCGGCGGAGTGAAACGGGGCCACGTGCATGGCCAATCGGACAAGAACGGAGCTTACCCTGACCGCGATCCGGTCCCGCTGGGCGATCTGGCCGCCACGATGTTCGCGGCGATCGGCATCGATCCCGATACCGAACTGCGCGACAAGCTCAACCGCCCGCTTCCGGCCGCGAACGGTAGGCCGGTTTGGGGTGTGTTCGCGTAACGCGAGTCGCGTTCGGATGAGTTGTCGTCTAGCTCGCACATGGGGTCGCGCGATTGCTAAAGTCTTGCCGAGCCATCGCGCCATCCGCGTGAGTCGGCTGACAGCTTGATCCCCTAATGAGAAGTTGCCGCTATGCCGCTCCCGATGAAGACCGTCCGTGAAGCGTCCGCTTTGCTCGGCATCCCGGAAAATGAGATCAAGGCGATGATCGATCTCGGCAAAGTTCGCTCGGTTCTGAAAAGTGGCGTTCCGCGAATCGCTCCCGATGAGATCGCCAAGCTGATGAAGCAACGAAAGACGCTGCCGGAATCCGGCAAGAAATAGCGTGAGCGGCTTGGCGCTAGCCGCCGGTGAATCGGGTGGGAGTGTCGCCTCATCGTCACCGGCGGCTAGCGCCGTGCCGCTCACACGTCACGAGAGCAGCATTTCCAAGTCTTCGGCCGAGAGTTGTTCCAGCACGCTGCCGTTCTCTTGGAGAATCGCATCGGCGAGTCCGCGCTTCTTGACTTGGAGTTCGGCGATTTTTTCCTCGACGGTGCCGCGGCAGATCAGGCGGTAGGCGAAGACCTGTTTGGTCTGGCCGACGCGGTGGGCGCGGTCGATGGCTTGCGCTTCGACGGCGGGGTTCCACCACGGGTCCAAGAGGAACACGTAATCCGCGGCCGTGAGATTCAAACCGAGTCCGCCGGCTTTCAGACTGATCAGGAATAGCGGGCAGTTCGGATCGTTTTGGAAGCGTTCGACGCACGCGCGGCGGTCGCGAGTCTGACCGTCGAGGTATTCATAGACGATGCCGCGCTTGTCGAGATGATGCCGCACGATCGACAACATGCTGGTGAACTGCGAGAAGACCAGCGTCTTGTGCTTCTCGTCGATCAGCTCTTCCAGGTGCGGCAGCAGCACGTCCAGCTTCGCCGAGCCTTCGTCGGTTTTGGCTTTGTCGAGCAGTGCCGGGTGGCAGGCCGCCTGACGCAGACGCAACAGCGCTTCGAGGACGTGCATCTTCGATTTCGCGAGGCCCTGATTCTTGACGAGCCCCAGCAGTGACTGGCGGTAATGGTCGCGCATCTCGGCGTAGAGGCGTTCTTGCTCTTCGCTCATCTGGCAGAACAAGGTTTGCTCGATCTTGTCGGGCAGGTCGGCGGCGACTTGTTGCTTGGTGCGGCGGAGGATGAACGGACGCAAGCCGCGCGCAAGGAATTCGCGTGACTCCGGCTTTTCGGCGTCGGCTGCGTGGGTGCGAAAGGCGGTGCTGCGGCCGAGCATTCCGGGGTTCAAGAACTCGAAGATCGACCACAGATCGCCGAGATGGTTTTCGATCGGCGTGCCCGATAGCGCGAGGCGAAACCGAGCCTGCAACAATCGCGAGGCTTTCGCCACTTGCGAGCCAGCGTTCTTGATCGTCTGCGCTTCGTCGAGCACCACGTAATCAAACGGAATGTCCTTCAGCACCAGCACGTCGCGCCGGAGTGTGCCGTAGGTCGTGAGGATCACGTCGAAGTTGTTGAACGCCGCTCGCAAGTCGGCGCGGTCGAGACCGGCATACTCCAGCACGCGCAGCTTGGGCGTAAATTTGGCGCACTCCTGCGCCCAGTTGAAGAGCAAGGATTTCGGCACCACGATCAGCGACGCGCGATGTTCCATCTTCTTCTGTGACTTCGCTTGGTTCGAGCGGTCTTGCAACACGGCGAGCATTTGAACGGTCTTGCCCAGACCCATGTCATCCGCCAGACAGCCGCCGAATTTGAATTCTTGCAAGAACTCCAGCCAGCCCACGCCGTCCCGCTGATAGGCCCGCAAGGTGCCTTCAAAGTTTTTTGGTTCATCAGTCGCGGTCACACCGGAAAACGATTTCAGTTTGTCGCGGAGTTCCGTGAACCGCGCGTCGAAGTCCACCAGCGGTTGCGTCGCCAGCAGCGCATCGAGCAATCCGACTTGATGGGCCTCGAACCGCAGATGGTCCCCATCCGCCGCGCCCAAACCGGCCAACATGCCGTACTGGTGCAGCCATTCTTCCGGGATGATGCCCAGGCTGCCGTCATCCAGTCGCACCGTGCTGTCGCCGCGAGACAGCGCGGCGAGCAATTCCGGAAACGTCACGCGACGACCGCTGAAATCGACCTCGCCGTGCAGTTCGAACCAGTCGATGTTCGACTGCACGCGGAGTTTGAGTTGCCCCGCTTGCCAGACCTGCCGTCCATCCGCTTTGACGTTCCAACCTTTCGGCATCAGATGGCGCACCGCCGGGCCGAGTTCACGGGCCAGGATCTCAACGTCATGCGCTCCGCGCCGCTTGTCGATCAGCCGCTTGAAGCCCGCTCCGACCAACTGAGTCCAAGCCATCTCTTCGAGTTGCCGATTGCGGACCAGGCATCGGCCCGCTTGCCGTTCGACAATCGCGCCTTGCGGACTGCTCGCACGAATCATCGTGCCGGCGTAGTCGAACTGGACTTCGCCGCGCAATCGTTCCTGCTGCCAGCGCGGTCCGCGCGGCGTGTGGATCAAGATTTGTGGGACCGGAACAACGCGGACTTCCTCCAGTTTGAGGTTCTCCGGCAAGTCGAGCGGCGGCACGTTGGGCATGTCGAGCAGTCGATCAACCAGCTCCGCCTCTTCGCCATCCGCCACGGATAACGGCGGATTGCGCCGCAACAGCTCGGCCCATTCGATTTGGTCGGCGTCGCTCCAGCGGCAGAGCCGATGCGTGATACGGATCTCTGGTCGCAGCTCACCGCTGGCGTCGGGCACTGTCGTGTCTGCTGAAGTCTCGGAGGCTTCGGAAGACTTTCCATTCGCTTCTGACTCTTCTTCCGCGCCAGCGTCCTCACGATCAAACTCTCCCATCGCCGTCTCAGACTGGACTGCAACCGGCATCAGCACGAAGCCGCCGGGCACGACTAATTCGGCCGTGCGCATCGGCAGCGTTTCGCCCGTGCGTTGCCAGCGGCCGACGAGTTGCCAAAGTTGATTGGCTTCATCGAACGCGACACTAACGGCCATCTCCCACGGCGGGCCATTGTCCCAGGTGATGGCCCGCAAGGATTCCTGCTCTTCCGCGTCTTCCTGGAATCTCAGCCGCCCCGTCGCGCAGATTTCCGGCAACAGGAGTTCGGCGAGGTCATACGGAATCCGAAAGCGATTCGCGGCCGCTTGCAGTTCGCTTTGCTGAGCGTACCAATTCGACCGCTCGGCGACGCCACCCAGCAGAGTCGCCAGGATGTGACGATCCTCCTCCAGCGTGACGTCATCAAAGCGGTTCGCGCGGACTCGCAGTGGCTTCAGCTTGCCCCAGGTTCCGCTGTTGCGCCGCTGCCGCTGCACCAGGCCAATCACGAGCTGCTTTTCCAGTTGGCTCTGTTTGACGTCAACTTCATAGAAGATTTCCGTCTCGCGCAGCTCGGCCGACGGAGCCGCATCGCCCGCGTCCATTGTGTTCCGCAACTGGTTGAGTTGCGTTTCCCATTCGCGGACGCGCGGCTCGGCGACGACGGCCGCCGGCTTCATCCGCCGACGATTCAGGCTGACCGGACGGACCGCGTCACCCGACGGGACTTCATCCCAATCGTCTTCGTCGTATTCCCACTCCAGCGGCTCTTCTTCGGTGGCGAAGGGAGGGAAATAGTTCAGTTTCGCGGCGTCGCTGATATAGCCGGCGGTCTCGGCTTGCAGGATCGTGGCCCAGACGTGCTTGCAGCGCACCTCGTGCGGATTGCCCTGACCGTTCGCGCACGAGCAGGTCATCAGCAGGGCATCATCGCGGCGCGTCAACTGCGTCTGGAACTCGGTCCCATCCGCGACGACGCCGAACAATTCGTCGGCCGTGACGCGCGTAATCGCGACTCGCTCGGCCTTGACGTACGCTTGCCCACGAAAGCGGATATCTCCGCGAAATTTACTTTCCAACAGCGACGACAACGACACAGACGGCTCCCCGGCTCCTCAGGCAAAGTCGGTTGTGAAAACTTGACGTCTCCACGCCAGCGGTCATCTCAAACGACGCAACGGCGCGAAGAGGGCCACGGTAACGGATGCCCGATTCGCTGGGTAGGTCCGTCCGCACGTTGAAAATAAAGTTGACAAAGCCGCGCGAAAATCACGGGGAGTCTGAGGCGATGTCTGTCGTCCACCGAGACCGCGATGGCCTTGAGCGGCTCCTCATGCTCACTTAAGGTTGCTTGTGTTATCTGGTCAAGCAAGGCTCGATCCTCGTCACCTCTGGTCTGCCATGCGAGTTCTCGTCGTCGAAGATGAACCGGATTTGTTACGCGTGGTCGCGGCGACATTGCGTGAGGACGGCTATGCCGTGGATACGGCGGCGGACGGCGAAGAGGCGTTGTTCAAGGCAAAGGCTTGGGAATACGACGCGATCCTGTTGGACGTGATGCTGCCGAAGTTGGATGGCTGGTCGGTGCTGCGGCGGATGCGGGAGGTCAAGCGGACGCCGGTCTTGATGTTGACCGCTCGCGATACGGTGGGCGATCGGGTGCGCGGCCTGGATGCCGGCGCGGATGATTACGTCGTCAAGCCGTTCTCGTTGACGGAATTGAAGGCTCGGCTGCGGGCGCTGATTCGGCGTTCGGCGGGGCAAGCCGTGGCGGTCATTGAGATCGGAGACGTTCAAGTCGATACGATCGGGAAGCTGGTGAAGCGCGGCGATGCGATCGTGCCGCTGACGGCGACGGAGTACGCACTCGTGGAATTGCTGGTGCTGCATCGCCAGAAGCTCGTGACGCGCACGACCATTTACGATCATCTGTTCGACGAGCAGGATGACAGTCTGTCGAATCTGGTCGATGTGCATGTCTCGAACATCCGCAAAAAACTGGGCCGGGATTTCATCACCACGCGCCGCGGTCTTGGGTACGTGATCGAAGGGTAGAACGGATGCCGGTGTCCGAGCGATTGGGAAGTCTCATGATTCGGTCATTGCGATGGCGATTGCAGGCCTGGCATGCCGTGGTGCTGACGGTGGTGCTGATGACGTTCGGTGTGATCGTGTACCACTTGCTGTGGCTGAAGGTGCTGAATGAGATCGACGCGGGTTTGGATCGCACGGCAGACGTTTTGACATCTCGCTTGCGGCGACTGTCCACGATGCCGCAATGGCGCGGTTGGCATCCGCCGATGGAGTTGCCATCTGGTTGGTCGCCGGATGATGTCGCCGATTTCACCGAGGACAGCATTCGCTCGAACTCGGTTGATGCCACTTCGTCTGGAGAACCAAATTCACGGCCCTGGCCAATCCCGTCCTTTGGTCCGCCGACGGAACCGGTGTCTCAGCCCTCCCAAGTTCCATGGCTGCCGGAAGAGTTTTCGAGTTTATTCGAGGGGGAGAATTCGTCGTATTACTACGTTGTTTGGGGGCGTGACGGACGCGTCTTGCGGAGTTCGGCGATCGTCCCCGAAGTGGAATTCGAGAATCTCTCTGTCGAATCCAATTGGCTGCCCGTGCGGATTGCGCGAACGCGTGGGGTCAAGCGAGAAGTCGTGCATGTCGCCAATCTCGGCACGCACGTGCTGGTGGGGCGATCCATTGAACTGGATGTGGCCGCACAACACGCCTCGGGTTGGTTGTTGGCCGCTTGCGGCTGGGCGATCCTGGCCCTGGGTGTGATCGGCGGCGGATGGCTTTCGGGACGCACCATTCGGCCCATCGCCACGATGAGCAATATCGCCAAGAACATCTCGGCGGAGAACTTGTCACAGCGGATTGACGTGCAGGAAACAGACAGCGAATTGGGACAACTCGCGCATGTGCTCAATCAGACGTTCGACCGCTTGGAGTCGGCTTTCGAGCAGCAGGCGCGCTTTACCGCGGATGCCTCGCACGAACTGCGCACGCCCCTGTCGGTGATTATGTCGCAAATCGAACTGGCGCTCTCGAAGCCGCGGTCGAACGCAGAATACCTCACGGCTTTGGAGACGTGTCAGCGGGCCTCGCGCAGGATGCGACAACTGATTGATTCCTTGCTGTTGCTCGCGCGGTTCGACTCCGGGCAGCCAGATTTGAATTGCGGGCCGCTGGACTTGTCCGAGGTCGCGACCGAATCGGTCGAGTTGCTGCGCCCTCTGGCGGACGAACGGCAGATCAAACTGGGCAGCGACATGACACCGGTCCCCTTCGTCGGAGATCGCGAACGCTTGGGACAAGTCATGATGAATCTGCTCTCCAACGCAATTCGCTACAACCAAGAAGGTGGCCGAGTGGATGTGCGGGTGGAGCGCGTCAACGGCGACGCGGTGGTCTCGGTATCGGACACAGGCATCGGCATCCCGGCCAGCGATCTGCCGCACATCTTTGAGCGGTTCTTTCGGGTGGATCGCACACGCTCGCGAGCTGATGGCGGCAGTGGCTTGGGGCTGGCGATTTGTCAGTCGGTGGTTGAGGCGCACGGCGGTCAGATCACTGCTCGCAGTGAGCCGCAATGCGGAACCACGTTGGAGGTTCGGTTGCCGTTGGCGGCGGAGAGCGAGAAGCTTTCGCAGAATTCGTAACCCCCGCTCGTAAATTTCCCGTCCCGTTTCTCACAGAATCCGTGACCCTAATCCCGTAGGTTCGGGTTTCATTTTCGGATCGTGGGATCCGTTCGATCCGCCGCGTCTCCCCTGTCGGCCGTAGGCTGGCCGCGTCGGCGTTGGTTTGGGAAATGGAATTCCGCTCAATCTTGGTCTTTGAAAAGGAGCGTTTGTCATGTTGCGTTTGAGTCGTTGGATTGCAGTCGTGGCCATCCTGTTGAGTGCGTCAGTGGCGTTCGCTCAGCGTCCGGGTGGCGGTCAACCTGGTGGTGGACGTCCCGGTGGATTCGGTGGCGGGGGCTTCGGAGGTTTTGGCGGCGGCGGTCCGTTGACCCTCGTCAACATGGAAGCCGTGCAGAAAGAACTCGGTCTCAAAGAAGATCAGATCAGCAAACTGAAGACGCTCGGTGAAGCAGGTCGCGAAGAGATGCGTGCAACCGGCGGCGGTGGTGGTCGCGAAGCCTTCCAGGCTTTGCAGGATCTGCCTCGCGAAGAACGCGAGAAGAAGCAGGCTGAGATGTTCGCGAAAGCCGCCGAAGCGAGGAAGAAAATCGAAGACAAGTTCAAACCGAAGTTGGCGGAAATCTTGGACGCTTCGCAGCGTGAGCGTCTGCAGCAGATTGCGTGGCAGAACGCCGGAACGCAGGCGTATCAAGAGGCCGACGTCATCGCAGCGTTGAAGATCACCAAAGAGCAGCAAGAAAAATTAGCCGCAGTCAGCAAAGAGTTTCGCGACAAGACACGCGAACTCGGTCAGGGTGGCGGCGGCGGTGGCGATGAGGCACGAACCAAATTTCGCGAACTCGGCGAGAGTCGTGACAAGGCACTATCCGAAGTGCTGACCGCCGATCAGCGTGAGCAATTCGCGAAGCTGATGGGCAAGAAGTTTGACACCGCTCAACTGCGCGGCGGCTTCGGTGGCGCTCCCGGCGGCGGACGTCCTGGCCAAGGTGGCGGTGGAGCGAATCCTGCTGGCCGTCCGCAGCGCAAGACGGAAGGCGGCGACAAGAAAAAGGACAGCAATTAGTTCAGTCCGCGACTCATCGCCACAAAGAACACAAGAAAGCACAAAAAGGACGCAAGCCAGTTGGCATTGCGCTGTATCTCCGAGGGACGTGCAATTCGACCGGCAATTTCCTCGATCCCAATGACGATTGCAGCTCGATGCCGGCTGCCCCCTTTTTGTGTGCTTTTGTGTTTTTTGTGGCTGATTGAATTCCAGCATCCTCTTCAACGATGGAGTCTGACGTGCCA
This sequence comes from Planctomyces sp. SH-PL62, assembly GCA_945893045.1. Taxonomy (GTDB): domain Bacteria; phylum Planctomycetota; class Planctomycetia; order Planctomycetales; family Planctomycetaceae; genus SXKJ01. The sequence continues at coordinate 26,419 of CAMDEA010000032.1, read as the reverse complement.
GATCGCACTGGGTTCGTTCGGTGGTTGTCGGCGTTGGGAATCGTGGCCGCGCTCTCGTCGGCTGAGTCGGCCGATTGGTCGCGGTTTCGCGGGCCGAATGGTTCGGCGGTGAGCGACGCTCGCGGAGTGCCGACGGAATGGAGTGCTTCAACCAACCTGGCTTGGAAGACGCCGTTGCCGGGGCCGGGCAGTTCGAGTCCGATCATCGTCGGCGACCGCGTCTTCGTGACGTGTTACTCCGGTTACGGAACCGGTCGCGGTTCGGCGGGTGACATCCAGCAACTGCAACGACATCTGATCTGCGTCTCGTTGAAGGACGGCCAGATTTTGTGGAACAAAGAGGTCGCTGCGAAACAGCGGGATGAGTCGTATAACGACATGCTCGGCAAGCATGGCTACGCCACCAGCACGCCGGTCTCGGATGGCGAACACATCTTCGTTTTCTTCGGCAGGTCGGGCGTGCTGGCGTTTGATCTGGATGGTCAGCAATTGTGGCAAACGCTCGTCGGCGAAGGATCAAGCAGTCATGGTTGGGGTTCGGCGAGCAGCCCGATTCTGTATCGCGACACCGTCATTGTGAACGCGGCAGCCGAAGCGAAGTCGCTGATCGCACTCGACAAGAAGACTGGCAAAGTCGCTTGGCGTTCCGACGCGGACAGCATCCACGGCTCGTGGGCGACTCCGGTGCTGGTGGACATTCCGAACGGCAAGACTGAATTAGTGCTTAACGCCCCGTATGAGATTTGGGGATTTGATCCAGACAACGGCGATTTCTTGTGGTTCGCCGAAGGTGTCCGCGACGACACGATCTGTGGCAGCGTCGTGGCTCACGACGGCATCGTGTACGCGATCGGCGGACGGTCTGGGAGTGCGGTCGCGGTCAAAGCGGGAGGCCGCGATGACGTCAGCAAGTCACGCACCCTCTGGAAGAAGTCGGTTCGAAGCTACGTTCCGTCGCCAGTGCTGGCCGGCGAGCACATTCTCAGCGTCAACAACGACGACGGAGTTCTCACGGGACTCAACACGAAGACCGGCGAACAAGTTTTCAAACAACGCCTCGCTGGCGACGTCTATGCTTCGCCTGGGGTGATCAATGGCAAGGCTTACGTCGTCACACGCCGCAGTGGCACCTTCGTGGTGAATCTCTCCGACAAGGTCGAGGTCATCTCGGAAAACAAGCTCGATGATGATACCGACTTCAATGCCAGCCCCGCCGTCACCGACGGCAAGTTGTTGCTGCGATCCAATCGCGCCCTGTACTGCATCGCGAACACGTCAAAGAAGTGACTCCGAGACGGCCCCGCCAGAATCCCTCTATCAATCATCTCCGATTTCACTCCGTGTGTTGATCCGATTTCCCTGCGGAACGCTCCCGACATCGCATCGGTGGCAATCCGTGAAGAAATCGCGCAGATCGGCGGCATGGACTTTTCACCGGTTGGCGGACCCTTCATTCTTTCCCGCCTGCCACCCACCGAACGAGAGCGGCCGTCTCGTTTCTCAGAGGAGAAAGCTCAGCATGATCTTCCCATCGACTCGCCGACAATTCTTGAGCAGCCTCGCGTTTGGAGTTTCCGCTTGGTCCGTGCCGGGTGTTTTCGCGGATGAACTGACACGCACTCCGAAGCAGACGGAGGGGCCGTTCTATCCCGACAAGCTGCCGCTCGACACTGACAATGATTTGATCGTCATCAACGACACGCTGACCCCGGCCGTCGGCGAGATCACGCATTTGTCCGGCCGCATCCTCGATGCCAGCGGCACTCCGATTCGTAACGCGGTCGTCGAAATCTGGCAGTGCGACAACAACGGAGCCTACTTGCATTCCAAGACTGGCAATGCGGACAAGCGCGACCGGCACTTTCAGGGCTTTGGCCGCTTCGTGACGGGACGGGCCGGCGAATACGGATTCCGCACGATCAAGCCGGTGGCGTATCCCGGCCGCACGCCGCACATCCACGTCGCGGTCAAAGTTCCCGGCCAAGACAAGTTCGTCACCCAGTGCTATGTGAAGGGACATCCGGGTAACGAGAAGGACGGCATCCTGCGGAGCATCCGCGACGACAAGGCCCGCGAATCGGTGCTGGTGGACTTTGCACCGATCCCAGATTCTCGGCTCCGCGAACTGACCGCGCGGTTCGACATCGTGTTGGGCGTCACACCGCGGGACGAACCCAAGGCAGGTTGAACAGTTCCGGCCAAGGTGCCACTGGTCCTCCGCCGACCGTAATTCTCGCGCTGATCAACCTTGCTTATGATGGCTTGCGCTGATGAACCCGCTCAACGAACTCTTTGAAGTCAACTACACGTTTTGGTTGATGTCGTTCATCTTGAGCGCGTGCGTCACCAGCGGCTATGCCGTGCGGTTCCTCTTCGGCAAGACCGAGCGTTTCATGCCGTGGAATCGCGTCACGGCCTTCGCCGCCGCGCTCATCTTGTGCCTGTTTGCCGTCGAGGGCTTGAACCTCGCGCATCGCAGTCTGGGGTCGCAATATCGCCTGGCGGGTACCGTGGCGGTCATCGCGACCACCATGTGGTTGGCATGGTTGCATTTGAAACACTCCAAGACGCCGTGGGAACTTTTTCGTCGTCGACCCACCGCCTGGTTCTTGCTGGCTTCGTCAGTGGGCCTGGTCGCCTGGTCGTCGCATCAGTTTCAGGAGCACTTGAAGCCCCTCGGCAAAAAACCGATCTCGCTCACCATTTCGCCGGGAAAGCAGAGCCAGCAGGTTCTGGAGTTCGTGGCGCTCACCGACGGTAACCATCCCATCAAGGTCTATCGTCTGGACGAAGGCGCGGCCGGATCGGTGGATAGCGAATCACAAGAGAAAATTTACGTCGAGTACAACGGCAACATGATTCAGCGCGCTCCCGCCGGCCCGCTGGCGAACTGCCACGGCTGGGTGTTTCTGGATGGGCAGTACTTGATCACAGGCGATGCCGTCCAGCGGATTCTGGACGATAACGCGTACGAAGTCGTTGAAGAGGCTCTGGCCGGAGATGTCATCATCTATCGGGACGCCAACCGAAACATCGTGCATTCCGGCCTGGTTCGCGGCGTGCTCAACGACGGTTCGATCATCATCGAGAGCAAGTGGGGCGTCGAAGGAGTGTTTCTGCACGGTCCGCTGGATACCCCCTATTCCGCTGACTTCGACTACTACCGCTCACCACGCCCCACCCACCGCGTGAAAATCGTCCCGGTGGATGAACTGCCGCTGGACGAGTAAGTCGCAGTCGGGCGAGGTCCGGGGTCACTGACCGGTCAGAGATAAAAACGACTTCACCAGCGCCGCCGCGAACTCGAGATCGTTGATGTGCAGCGGCAGGCGTTCGATCCGGCGTTGCTCGCTCTGCTCGACCAAGCGTTCAAGTTCTTCGAACAGCGCCGCGTCCGCGCCAGGATCGTGAAACGGCTGACCGGGAGCATCAATCGTTGAGAGTCCGCGTTCCGGAATCAGCAGCGTCAGCGGCGACGTCGAGCGATTGAGTTTGTTCGCGATCCAGCGCGCGAACTGGCGATTCTCCTCGGCCGTCGTCCGCATCAGTGTGACCTGAGCGTTGTGAACGTGCAGCCTGCGACCTTGGAACTTGGCCGGCACGGTTTCCTTGGCTCCAAAATTCACCATGTCGAGCGCCCCGACGCTCAACACGTATGGCACGCGCGCAGTGAGGATCGCGTCAAAGCGGTGCGGCCCACAGGCGAGTACGCCACCGACAACTTCGTCGGCGACAGCCGTCGTGGTGACGTCGATCACCCCTTGAATTAGTTCGCTGCGAACCAAATTCTCCATCGCCCGATCACCCGACCCGGTCGCGTGAAACACGAGACAGTCGTAGCCTCGCGCCTCCAAAGACTTCCGCACGGCATCGACGCACGGAGTCGTCACACCAAACATCGTCATGCCCAGCGTCGGCTTCTCGGCAGTGGTTGGCAGCGAGTGCTGCACCATGCCAGCGATCGCGTGCGCCGCATTCGCCAGTACTCGCCGAGACACCGAATTGATCCCCGCCACATCAACCACCGAATACATCATCGTCAGATCGGCGCAATCGACATACGGCCCAACATTGCCGCTGGCCATCGTGCTGACCATCACCTTGGGCACACCGACCGGCAACGCTCGCAACGCCGGAGTGATCAGCGCGGTCCCACCTCCGCCGCCAATCCCGATCACACCCGCGACTCTGCCGGCCGCGTGTTCGATCTTGAGAAACTCGATCAATGCGGCCGACATCTCCATCACCGCCTCGCCGCGATCCGTCTTCGTCAGCGGATTCGTGTTTGGGCAACTCGCCGCCACTTGCTCGCGCGACACATCCGGCAACGCGACCGCCGGGGCTTTCGTCCCGACATCGACAGTCACCACGTCAACGCCGCAAGTCCGAATGCGATCGGCAACGAAGGCAATCTCGTTCCCTTTAGTATCCATCGTGGCAACGGCATAAACACGGTTGAGCATGGCAACGTCCTGAGCTTAAGTCGGGGGATCACCCCGTTAGCGATCCCGCAAACGGTGTTGGCGAGAGGTTTAACCGCAACGCCATCGGCGTGCGCGGCGATCGAAGGTTGGAGGGCGTGGGATTGATAACGATCTTCCAGCGACCGCATCCGCGCCGGACTGAGGAATCCAGCCGCCTCGGCCATGAACGCGGCACTCCAGTGTTCCGCCACTGCCAATGGCTTGCCCGTTGCGGGCAACGAATCGTTTTGGATCAGCTTTGAAGGTAAACACGGTTCTGGCACGATCGCCGGAGTGAAGACCAAGCCTTCCGTCCGAGCACTGGTCTTATCTCGCATTCGCACCTGCGTCACGACTGGCAAGACGGGCCTGTCCGACGGATCAATCCCGGAGCACTGCACCGAGCCAGCGAGTTCACCGTCGCGCTGCTCGATTTGGAATCGCGCGACGTGGAGTTCCTTTCGATTCCGAAGCACGCCTGATTTCGAAAGGGTCGTGCGTTCAAAATTCAAAACTGGCGGACGAAGTGTGTTGGTGACACCTTTGTTTTCACTCCGCCAATTTTGAATTTTGAACGCACGACCCCTGGGAGCCGAACCTGGCTGCCGTTGATTAGAATGCCCGTGTTGAATTCCAATCCGCGAGCCTTCCACCAATGGTCTTTTCAGACGAGTCGACGATGTCCTGCGTGTGTCAGAGAATGCGTTCGGTTTTCCAAATCGTGTTGGCGATGAACCTGTTGTGCCTCACGATTGATCGGACGTTCGCTGACGAAATCGTTGACGAGTCGGCTGTGCGGCGTTGGGTCGTGCGGTTGGATGGGAATCGCAAGGCGGAGCGGGATGAGGCCAAAAAGGAACTCTTGAAGCTGGGACCGGCGGCGTTGAAGTGGTTGCCGGAACCGGAATCGCTCGGCAGCCGCGCGACGGCGGAAGCGATTCGCGATGTGCGCGCGAAGTTGGAGCGGCAGAAGGCGGAAGATTCAGTGAATGCGACTCGGCTGTCGGGTGCTGGTTCGCAGTCGGTTGGCGAGACGCTGTTGCGACTGACAAAAGAAACTGGCAATGTGATCGTGACCGACGACTTGCCAAAAGAGCTGTTGTCGAAGCCGGTCGAGTTGCTCGACCGGCCGACATTCTGGGACGTGATCGAAGCCACGTCGAAACAACACGAACTGAGTTGGTCGTTCGTTGGCTCACCGGCGCGGTTGCGGATGTTTCCGATAACCGCGGCAGCGAACGACGAATCGCCGCGATCGGTCTTGGCGGCGACACAGTCGAAGGCATTTCGCATCGCACTGAAGTCGATTCGCGAACGAACGGTCGTCGGAGAACAGGCTGGTCCGCTGCTGCGGCTGGAATTGGATGTGATGTCAGAGCCTCGGCTGCGGCCGTTATTCTTGAAGTGCTCGGTGGTGGATGTCGCGGTGAATGGCCGACGAAAGGTCACGAAGGACAAGTCTGCTATGGCGGGCTGGCAACCGTACTCTCCCGATGCGAAGTTGGAGCTGACCTTCGGGCAAGGACGCCGACAAATGTCGGTGCCGCTCGACTTCCGGCGTCCGGAGGGAGATTGGTCATCGCTGTCAATCTCCGGCAAGCTGCACATTGAAACGGCGGCCGGCGAAGAGGCGTTGGAGTTTCCGGCGGGAAAGGAAGCTCACGGCGTTTCGCGACGGCGCGGAGGCGTGACCGTCAAAGTGCTGCGTTGGGAAACCGGCGGCGGCGCGAAGGACAACGTTTTGGAAGTGACCGCGCTCGTGATTTACGACACGGGCGGGCCGGCGTTTGAGTCGCATCGCTCGTGGATGTTGTTCAACGTCGCAGGACTTGTCCGAGCCGGCATGATGCCGACCGAGAAGTCGCCAACAGGCGCGACGATGAACGATGTGAGCTTGCTCAAGCCGACGAATATCGACAGCGACGTCCAGCCAGATGGCAGCATCGCGGTGACGTATCGCTTCGAGAAACTCCCGCTCCCGGCCAGCGAATACCGCTTCCGGTATGTCGCACCGACGCTGATCCTCGACGTGCCGCTCGAATTTGATCTCCGCGACGTTCCGTTGCGAACGGGACGTTGAACTCGCGACGATGTGAGCCACGGGGTCGGGAGTCTTTTTCAGGCCGCCGCCACAGGCAATTGATTGACTCACAAACGCTTGGCGGCCTGAAAAAGACTCCCGACCCCTTCGCTTCGCCGAGAGCTTGAACCCATGTCGCTGCCGTTGATTCAGCCGCTCGATCAGCCGCCCGATGTCGCTGAGACATTGCGCCGTTTCGCCGATTGGCCGAACGTCGTGCTGTTCGATAGCGCGTCGCGTCGTCCGGAGTTGGGTCGCTATTCGTTTCTCGCGGCCGATCCGTTTGAGTTTGAGGAACTCGCGAGCGTGCCGTTCGGAGTCGATCCGTTCGCTCGGTTGCGTGAGTGGTCGCAACGCTTCGTCACCGAGGCGGTGCCGGGGCTACCGCCGTTTCAAGGTGGTGCGGCCGGGTTGCTGTCCTACGAGTTGGGCGGCGCGTGGGAACAATTGCCACGTCCAGCTATCAACGAATTCGAGTTGCCGTGGTTGGCGGTTGGGCTGTACGACTGGGTGATCGCGTGGGATCACGAACTCGGCAAAGCGTGGATCATCTCACACGGCTTTCCCGCCGAGGGCATCGCGCGCGAACGCCGTGCGGCAGAACGAATGCAGGCGGTGATTACCCGGCTCAACGTGGGGCACGTTTCCAACGTGCCCGGCCCACTCAAGCACGTTGAAAATGTGCTCCACCCGTTCACGCGCAGCCCCTTTGACAGCGGAGGCAGCAACTTCTCACGCGATGAATATCTTTGCGCGGTCGAGCGAGTGATCGAATACATCCACGCTGGCGATGTCTTTCAAGTGAACCTGTCACAGCGGTTGCTGTTTCCCACTCGCGAAGACGCACTCGCGTTGTACCTGCGGTTGAGGCAGCTCAACCCCGCGCCGTTCGCGGGATATTTTTCGTGCGACGATTGGACGATTGCGAGCGCCTCGCCGGAGCGGTTCGTGCGTGTGCAAGACGGCGTGGTTGAGACGCGGCCGATCAAAGGAACTCGGCGGCGACGGCATCGACCGGAAGCGGATCTCTTTACCGAAGACGAACTGCGTGAGAGCGAGAAGGATCAGGCCGAGAACGTGATGATCGTGGACCTGCTGCGCAACGATCTGTCGAAGGTCTGCTCTCCAGGCTCCATCCGAGTGCCGAGTTTGTGCGCGGTCGAATCCTACGAGACCGTGCAGCACTTGGTGTCAGTCGTACTGGGTACTCTGGACCACGACTCAGCCGGTCGGCAACGTGATGCGTGGGACTTATTGGCGGCGATCTTTCCCGGCGGCTCGATCACCGGCGCTCCGAAGGTCCGCGCAATGGAGATCATCGCTGAACTGGAACCGACCGCGCGCGGGCCGTATTGCGGCAGCTTGTTCTATGTCGGCTTCGACGGCTCGGCCGACAGCAACATCCTGATTCGGACCTTCACGGTCCGTCGTGGCTGGATTCAATGCTCCGTCGGCGGTGGCATCGTCGCTCAGTCCGACCCGGCCGCCGAATACGAAGAGACGCTCGACAAAGCCGCCGGCATGTTACGAGCTTTACCACCTCTGACTTCTGACCTCTGACTTCTGCGACCTCTCCATGATTCTCTTGATCGACAACTACGACAGTTTCGTGTTCAACCTCGCGCGGTACTTTCGCGAGCTGGGGTGCGAAGTCTGCGTCGTGCGAAACGACCGCCTCACGGTCGCCGAGGTGGCGGAGATGCAGCCGTCCGCGATTGTGTTGTCGCCCGGGCCTTGCACACCGAACGAAGCGGGCATCAGCTTGGAAGTCGTCCGGCAACTGGGACCGACGATTCCCCTCTTGGGAGTTTGCTTGGGACATCAAACGATCGCGGCCGCACTGGGAGGTGAAGTGGTTCGTGCCGCCGAACCGGTTCACGGCCGCACGTCGCAGGTCCAGCACGATGAGCAACGATTGTTTGCCGGCTTGCCAAATCCGTTGACCGCGACGCGATATCACTCGCTGATTGTCCGGGAGCCGACGCTTCCGTCTTGCCTGCGGCCAACCGCGCGAACGCTCGACGGCGTGCTGATGGCGCTGGAGCACGTAGAGTGGCCGATGTTCGGTGTGCAATTTCATCCCGAATCGGTGCTGACTTCCGGTGGCCATCGGCTGATGCACAATTTCCTGGAATTGGCTGGCCTCCGTCCGCGAAGTCCTTGCGATGTCGCGGACCTCGACCGCCTGGAGCAGGGCGAGGCTCTGTCACCCACAAACGACGATTGGAATTCCGTCGGCCCGCTGCATTGGTAGCGTCTTCGTAGGTCGGGTCTCCAATCCCGACGGCATTCCGCTCAACCGCAGGACGAACGGGCCAGGAGCCTCGTTCTACGTCGAAGGGTTCACCGACTCAGAGAGTCAGGCGACGGCCATCGCGCTGCCAAGTTTACCCACTCTCACCAACTGGCCGCGTGCGCCGAGCGGCGTGGGCATCTTCGGCAGAACCGGCAGAGCCGTTTTGATTTTCTCGACGCTCAAGGTCGATAGAACCAGACGTTGATTACCCGCGTAGGGCAAGCTGTTCAGGACGAACGGCTAGAGATGCCGGACGAAGCTCGTCGGACGGTTTCCGGGTGAGGTGAGAAGATGCGACGAATTCAAATGTTATGGTGCTCGGCCGCGGTCGCCGGCGTGGTGATGCTGGTCAGTCTGACGGCGATCGGCGCAAACAAGCCGGATGTCTGGAAGCACGACTTCACAGACGCGGCCAAGGAAGCCAAGCAGGCGGCTCGACCACTGCTGATCCACTTTGGTGCCACCTGGTGCCCACCTTGCCGCCAAATGGAAAAGGATGTCTTGCACCATGCCGATGTGCGAGACATTTTGGCTCGACAGTTCGTCGCGGTGATGATCGACAGCGACCAGCATCCGGATCTGATCAGTCAGTTTGAGATCAAGAGCTTGCCGACCGATGTGATCATCGCCCCCGATGGAGTCGTCGCGCTGAAGGCGGAAGGGGGACGCGATCGAAAGACGTACCTCGCGCAATTACGACATGTCGCCGAACAATTCACTCCGCAGCCCGAGTCTCCCTCACAACCTTCTCAGGACGAGCGGATTGCTCAAGACAGCACCGCCGGAACCGCTCGTGTCAGCGAACAAAACCGTGAACCGGTTCGTGACGAAAAGCCAGCCACAGAAGTCAAACTGCTCGTCGGCCTGGACCGCTACAGCCCCGTGTCGCTGGCGAAGCATCGCCAATGGCGCAAGGGCAAAACGGACCTCGCCCTCGTCTATCAGGGGGTCGTCTATCTGCTGTGCGATGCCGAGGAATACCGCGAGTTTCAAGCGGACCCGGCCAAGTACGCTCCGCGTTTGCTCGGCTGCGATCCGGTAGTTCTCTGGAATTCCGACCGCGCCATTCCCGGCAGCACGCAGTTCGGAGCGTACTTCGACGGCGAACTGTTCTTGTTCGCCTCACCCGAAAACCGCGACCGTTTCAAGTCCAGCCCAACGCTTTACACGCGGCCTCAACATGTGCTGAAGGTCGATCAAGTCGATGGGCCACGATGGCGATAAACGCTGTCCCGTCACCTCTCGCAACCAACTTCAGTGGTTCCGCGAACTGATTGCTGAGCGGTGAATTGCCCATCGCGCCGCGAGAAACACCTCACTTGGCGTTTCCTCAAAACGCCCGCTATTATCCGCCCCCCCTTCGCCAGCCGCCACAAATGCTGGCTCATCTTGACTTCGGAGAGGTGACAGAGCGGCCGATCGTGCTGGTCTCGAAAACCAGTGTACCCGCAAGGGTACCGAGGGTTCGAATCCCTCCCTCTCCGCTGAAAGCCAGATAGAAAATACCTATCTGGCTTTTTTCGTTGCTGTGACTGCGACGATTGATTTCTCAGAGAACAGCAAGATCGCATGTTTGTCGGATTGCTTCGTCGGAGGAACCTAAAAACTACGCTCCGAATTTGTCGAGCCGACCTGCATGAGCCAGTGCGAAGCCCATCAGGTACTTCGCCGGGAATTGGCCGAGGCCGCCCCTCAGGCATTCGCGTTCGCCGAAATTGTCGCAGAGGTCCGGGCGGCAGCGCTCTTCGGCGGCGAGCAGCACAGGGACCGGGTGCCAACTGTGCGATTTCATTTTGCTCGGTGTGCTGTGGTCGCCGGTGACGATCAGCACGTCGGGCTTGAGCGCGGTGATGCGCGGGATCGCGGCGTCGAGTTCTTCGATGCGGCGAACCTTTTCCGCAAAATTGCCGTCCTCGCCGGTCGAGTCGGTGTACTTGAAATGGACGAAGAAGAAATCGAAGTCCTTCCACGCTTGTTCGAGCCGCGACATTTGATCGGACAACGTCTGGCCGGCGTCGAGCACGTTCATGCTGACCAGCCGCGCGAGGCCGCGGTACATCGGATAGACGGCGATGGCTCCGGGCTTCAGGCCGTACATTTCTTCAAACGTCGGAATCGGCGGTTTCTTGTCGATACCGCGCAGCGTCAGCAAGTTGGCTTTTGGCTCGTCCTTCAAAACTTCGCGAGCCTGACGGATGAATTCCTTGAGCAGCTCGGCCGTGCGTTGCGATCCCGCGCTGCGAGCGACCGGTTCGAAGGGCGCGACGCCGGTCTTCTGCGGATCAGTGTCCTCGACGTCGCCGCCGAGTCCCTCGGCACGCAGTACGATCACGAGTCGATATTCCTTGACGTGACGGACGAAGACTTCGATGCCCGGAATCTTGATGGCCTTGGCGAGCTTCGCGACGATTCGTTCGCCTTCTTCGGTGGCGATGCGGCCGGCTCGGCGATCGGTGATCAGGCCATTGCCGTCGATCGTGCAAAAGTTGCCTCGGATCGCGACATCGTTCGGGCCGAGTTCAAAGTCGATGCCCAGCGCTTCCAGCACGCCGCGTCCGATTTGATATTCGAGCGGGTCGTAACCGAAGAGGCCAAGATGCCCCGGCCCGCTCCCTGGCGTGATGCCCGGTAGAACGGGGGTGCTCGAACCGAGTGTCCCGCGCTTGGCGAGGGCATCGAGATTCGGCGTCTTCGCGGTTTCGAGTTCCGTGAGCCCGTCCGGCGTGAGCGGCAGGCCGCCGAGTCCGTCGGCGACGAGGAGTACAATCTTCGAGCCGTTGTTCGTGTTGAGTTTCCGAGTCAGATCTTGCAGGTCGGGCATGGTGTTTTCGCGAGTGAGTGAGTTTCGTGACGAGCGTCGCTAAGTTGCGCGGATTGTTGAGAAGGCTTATGGGGGTTGCAACCTTGCAGACGACGATCGAAGTGATGGGGTGGATTCTCTTCGCGATCTGGGCCGGAGTGTCAGGTGTGCCAACGGTATGGATGATTGGCCGGTCGTTGAAGCGGCAATCCGACCGGTTGCCCGATCCGGCGTCGTGGCCGCGAGTGTCGGTGGTCGTGCCGGCTCGCGATGAAGGGCACAAGATTGAGGCGGGGCTGAAATCATTGCTCGCGTCGGACTATCCCGACTTCGAGATCATCGCGATCGACGATCGCTCGCGGGACGAGACTGGCGCGATCATGGATCGGTTGGCACGAGTACCCTTTGGAAACACTCATGGTAGCCCGACCCCTTGTAGGTCGGATGATTCTGGTGATAGTGAATCACCCAGGCCACAAGGGCCTGGGCTACAGGTTGTCCACATCACCGACTTGCCGGACGGTTGGCTGGGGAAGAATCACGCATTGCAGGTGGGGACACAGCAGTCGACGGGCGAGTGGTTGCTCTTCTCGGATGGAGATGTCTTTCATGATCCGCAGACGCTGCGACGAGCAGTGCGATTCGCGGTTGCTCGTGCGGTTGACCATCTGCCGCTGTTTCCCGACATCGAGGCGGGGGGGATGCTTGAGGCCGCGTTCGTCGCTTGTTTCGGGCTGATCTTCGCGGCGGGGACTCAGCCGTATTTGATTCCGACTCGGTGGCCGCGAGCCTACTGTGGCGTTGGAGCGTACAACCTCGTTCGCCGTTCAGCCTTGGAGCGAGCGGGCGGGTTTGAGCCGATCAAGCTCGACATCCTGGACGACGTGAAGCTCGGAAAAATGCTGAAGCGATCGGGTTCGCGGTGCAGCATTCTGCGAGCGGGTGATGGCCTACGCATCCGCTGGCAATCGGGAGCGTGGGCCTGCATCACCGGATTGGAGAAGAACGCGTTCGCGTCGGCCAACTACTCGGTCGTGCAACTGCTGGGGATTTGCGGAATGACTTCGCTGGTTATCTGCGGCCCGATGGTCGGAGCGGTCTGCACGGGTGAGGCTCGAAATGGCTTTGTCGCGGCGGCGTTGTTGTCGCATTTTCTCTACGGACTCATTGCTTGGCTCTTCGGGCATTCGTTTTGGCTGTTCCCGATGCTGATGCCCTCGGGATTGGCGTTCGTGTTCGCGTTTCTGAGGTCCGGCTGGATCACGCTGCGGCAGGGAGGCGTGAGGTGGCGTGACACTTTCTATTCGCTCGAAGTCCTGCGAGGCGGCGTGTTTCGATAAGGTCGTAGGACGGTCACTCTTGCCCGTCCCTCGTCAGTCTGGACGGGCACGAGCGTCCATCCTCCGGGTCGTGACGATTGTGCCGACTCGACTCGGAGGGTCGCATCGGTCGCAGGATGGCTCGGTCTGGGACGGTCGGCCGAACCGGGCAGTTCGGTTGCAATCGAGGGGGCGGCGACGTTTAATCCGACCGCTTTCCGGGCTGGAAAGCTTCGGGCGGCTGGCGGATTGATCAAACCGACGCCGGTCGATCCCCCGAAAATCGGCGGAACAAGGAACTGGGCAGTTCGGCCGAGTGGGTTATGGTTTGATCGTTCTCACACGAAAGGAAGCAGCCAATGAGACTTGGCTGGAATGACATGAAGCTAACCGCGTTGGTCAGCGTATTGGGGCTCTCGATTTGGACAATCGGCTGCGGCGAACCCGCGTCGCCGGTCAAGCCAATCTCGCCCGTGAAAGCGAATGGCAGCGAAGCGGGCTCGACCAAGGGTGGCGGAACCGACGTTCCGGCAGCTCCTGAGGGAGACGCCGGAGCCGCGAAACCGGCCGAAGCTGGCGAGAAGAAGGAAGACCCGAAGGCTGAAGAAGCCAAGAAGGACGACGCTTCCGCCGAGAAGAAAGACGAGAAAAAGGAGTAGTTTGGAAGGCCCTTGGGCCTCAAGCAGACGCTCACAACGCCGCGGTTCACACTGCGGCGTTTTTGTTGGTCAGCCGCTCATTTTCTCGTCGTACAGCCGCTCGATGTCGGCGACCGTGACGGTGATCGTCCGCGTGAAACCTGTATGAGCACGCTCGTACTGGACGTTGCTCGCCTTTTCCGGGTGGCGATGCACGGCGTCGGCCAGCCAGTGCATGTCGGCATCCGCCAGCTTACCGATAGCGGAATCCCAAAAAGTCTTGGTTTCAATGACCAGCGAATCGACTCGCGGATCGAATTTGTTGAAGTCGGCCATGATGGTCTTCGTGGTGCGGAAAACGAGGGTTTGAAACGGGCGGCAGTATAGTCGCCGGACGTGTGGTTGGTAGCGAATAAGTAGCAGGCACACGCCGTGTGCCATCGGTTCGATTGGCTTGAGCTTCGGCTGACGGCACGCGGAGCGTGCCTGCTACTACCACAACGTGTAGCCGCCGTCGATGACGATGGCCGCTCCAGTCACATAGCGGGCGGCGTCGCTGGCGAGATAAACCGCCAGCGGGCCGAGATCCTCCGGTTGGCCGAAGTCGCCGGCGGGAATCTGCTGCTTAAACGTGTCGATGATCGCCGGGTTTTGAGCGGCCCAACGGACATTCGGTTCGGTCATGAATCCGCCCGGACAGATCGAGTTGACGGTGATTCGATGCGGTGCCCAATCGGTCGCGAGTGCTCGGGTGAATTGGATGACGGCTGCCTTCGAGGTCTCGTAGCTGCGTCCGCCGATCCCGCGATTGGCCACCATGCCGGAGATCGACGCGATGTTGATGACTCGGCCGCCTCGCCCGCGCTTCACCATCGCTCCGCCAATCAGCTTCGTGCAGAGAAAGGTGCTCGTCAGATTGATGTCGAGAATCTGCTGCCACTGTTCGAGCGTCTGATCCTCGACCGGCACGTTGATCCGCCGGCCACCGACGTTGTTGATGAGAATGTCAAACGGTCCAAGCTGATCGAGGGCTTGTTGGCAGACGTGCTCGCATTCGCTCGGCACACCGACATCGGCTACGAAGATGTTCGCGGTTCGGCCGCGCTGCCGGATGTCGGTGGCAGTCTTCTCCAAACTGTCGCGGTCGCGGCCGACCAGCACGACATCGGCTCCTACGTCAGCGATCGCGAGCGCCATCTCGCGGCCAAGTCCGCGACTGCCGCCAGTGATGAAAAGCCGCTGGCCATCCAGACGAAATCGGTCAAGCACGCTCATGCTGCGGACTCCGGTGATGAGATTTGATTCTCGTCGAGAAGCTCGGCTGATGGAGCCGGTTGTTCTTCGAGCGTTGCCGGCTCAGGTGGCTTGGCCTTCCGATAGACGAAGATATCCATGTGTGAGAACGGCCAATGATGCGCCAGTTCCCAAACATCGGGCATGACGAATCGAGCTTCCTCTGGAGCCCGCAAGACCAACCGCGTGTCCGGCGAACTGACATCCTCGCGAGCGAGTTGCTTGAGCACGCGAAACAGCTCCGACGTAGGCGACAGCTCTTCGATCATCGCGAACGGCGGATCGAAGAACATCCAGTCGAATGGCACAAACTTGGTCGAGTTCCCCTTCGGCCGAAACGAGCAACGGAAGATGTCCGTTTGCCAGCACAAGCACGCGGCTTGAGCCTCTTTTCCGAGCGACGCGACATTGTGTTTCAGCAGTTCGACCGCTTTCCGGTCCTTTTCGAGGAACACCACGCTCGCTGCACCGCGGCTGAGGGCTTCAAGTCCAATCGTCCCTGTGCCGGAGAAGATGTCCGCGACACGCTGCCCATCAATCCAATCGCCGAGCCTCTCGAACAGCGATTCCTTGACGAAGTCGGTGATCGGCCGAGTCGTTAATCCGGGATTCGCCAACAGTTTTCGCCGACGAAATTGTCCTGCAATGATCCGCATGCGCCGTGGCCTTCCGCCTTATTTGTCGGTCTTCAAGGCCGGAATCCGTTTAGGCAACTTGCCTGCTTGAACCAGCTCGTAATGCCGCTGAATGATGTCCTCGCCCTCTTCGCCGACAGTCTTGAACTTCTTCTGGGGCGGCAGCGGCGTGGGAGTGTCCTCCGGAATCGAAGTCGGCACAACGGCGCGTGCCGGGGCGGAATCCTGTTTGACGATGGTTGTGTCGCCCGATTGGCTCTCGCCCTCTTCATCTGCCAGCCAGTCCATGATGCTGTCGTCGGACGCAGATTTCTTGAGAGACGCGGCCGCAGTGGGCTTCCTCCCCGCAAGCTGGAACGCGACGGGGCCAACTCGCAACGTATCGCCCGGTTGCAACTCTGCTTGGCCATGAATCGCGACATCGTTAATCAGCGTTCCATTCCGGCTGCCAAGGTCATAGACCACGACCTTGTCCCCCTCGCACATCAGCCGGCAGTGCTGGCGGCTGATCTCATTGGTGGCCAGTCGAATTTGGCAGGTCTCATCCCGTCCAATGACAGCCTCGCCCTCGGGCAGCGTCAAACGTTTCCCTTGATGCTTACCAGAAAGAATGATGAGGATCGCCGCCATTGAAAAACCGCTCATGCCGTTGCCAAAGCCCGCGCACCACGAAACGAACCGCAGTTCACCATCGTCGTCCAGATTGTCGCCGACATGGATCACTCGTATCGCGGCACGATCAGCGGCTCGCCACAGTCGGGACATGTTAGCGTGCGCCCGCGATGCACGGGACTGACTTTGAATTTCTTCCCGCAGCGGCAGTTGAACCGAATCCGTTTTTCTTCCTTCTGTCCGCCGTGATGAGTCCGCTGCCATACACGCTGAGCGATTTCCTTAATCTCCGCGAGCAGATCGTCGGGGACTGCCGGTTTGGTCAAATACCCATCAGCACCCAGCCGTTCGGTCAGTGCGCGAGCATCCTCCAGCGAGATGGCTGACAGAACCAATACGGGAACCGATTCGTCCGATCGCTTCATCCGATCAATCAACTCGAAACCATTCTCTCCTGGTAAGATCAAGTCCGTGATGACGAAGTCTGGCCGCCGCATGTGGAACGCCGAGTGCGCCTGTCCGCCATCTTTCGCGACCTGCACCCGATAGCCATGCAGTTCCAGCAACGCCTTGAGCGAATCCGCAGATGCGGCATCGTCCTCAATGAGCAGGATGTGATGCGCCAATGTTTCCGCCGACACGCTTCCGACATGGCTGGACAACATCATTCGGTCTCCTGAGCACCAAGCGAGGAGGCTCCCAAACAGATGATTCACAACGATTCGGAGTCACTGCCGGGACGTGTACGTTACTGAGATTGGAGGACGTCAGCGAGTCAATCTTCGCAAGGGATGCGCAATTTGCGTGGCCGAGTTCGCACTGTAAAACTCAAGTCCAAGACGACCGGACGGTCGTGAAATCTTGAGCGGAGGCCAGCTCCGTCCCTGCCCGCTTTGTTCTGAATAGCCGGGGAAATTGGAAAAAACATAGCAAGGCAGGCGGAGTCGAGTTGCGGATGTCAAGTGAACAATGTAGTTCGGCGGCTTGACCAAGCGGATCACTCCCCTAGAATCCCGCCAATCATTTTTAATGCCAGACGAATTGTTTTTCGTACTTCCGGAGTGATCAGTCCGAAGGGACACCGCAAATGCGAGTTTTGAAGTCAGAGGCTCGGAGAGTGTACCGCCATGTTAGTCCTGTCACGCAAACGGAATGAGAGCGTGGTCATAAACGACCAGATCGTGGTGACCGTGATCGAGGTTCGAGGCGACAAGGTTCGCCTGGGCATCCAAGCGCCGCGCGATGTTCCAATTCATCGCAGCGAGGTGATGGCCGCAATCCAACGTGCTCAAGAAGTTGGAACCGCCGGTGCCGATGAAACCAACGGCTAATCTCAACGCCAATTGGGTGTGAAACGGGCGGCTTGACAGTCATTGTTGAGGCCCTAAAGTGTGCCCCGCTTTGCGGCCCCGTCGTCTAGTTAGGCCTAGGACACCGGATTTTCGATCCGATAACAGGGGTTCAAATCCCCTCGGGGTCACTCTCGTTGGAAGCCCGGACGCCTTCAGGTGCTCCGGGTTTTCTTTTTGGATTTCCACTTCCTCAGGATCGGCTTGAGGGCCGCAACGGAGTGTCCGCCATGGAAAAAATCCTCTGCTGGAAAAATCTGTTTCAGCGCTGGCCCGATTCGATTCCCAAACAGGGGATCGTCGTGATTTCACTCAATGAGGGGATCGCCTTCAGTAGCTTTCAAGTCTCCGATTCCGCGGTCCTCCTGGAACGCGACCGACCCGACACGATGGGAGCCCGCACGGCGATCATCCCCTGGGAGGAGATCGTCACCGTCAAATTGACCTCGCCCATTGAGCCGGCAAAATTCCGCGACATGGGGTTCAAGCCGGTCGGCAAGCCGGGCTGAGTTTCAAATCTCAAATCTGCCGACTCACGTCATGGCGATCATCCGGCTGAGGCCGATCGCTGGGATCAACAGAGCGACCGTCGCCATCGCCAATTCCACCTGACCGTTGAAGGCGTAGATCAGCGTCGCGTCGAGCATTACCAGCGACAGCAACAAGACCTTCACTGCTAATTGCACATGCTGCGGACTCGGCTGAGCAATGGCGACCGCTAAGCGACGATCCAGAGTAAACAAGATCATTGCCAAGATGCCCAACGCCGGCAGACGGAGTTCCGGCAGCCCATTTGTATTGACGAACATGGCCAAGCCGACGACTCCGGAATTGATGACCCCGGCGGCGCACGTCAGAGCGGTTCGGCGGCTGGTGGTCGCTTCTTGCCGAGCGAACAGAGTCACGCCGGCAATGTAGACCCCCAGGCTAACAGCGATCGGCCACCGCGACAGGGAGACAAATTCAAAAAGCGAACCTACGGCGCTCGCACCCAGCAACACGTTGCCGCTTCGACAAGCTCCCATCACCAACGGGCCAAGCCAAGTCTTCTTGAGGCCGCCGTCATAGGCCAGAACCAACGCACACACCGCAACGGCGATGCCCATGCTGAGTGGCCCGACAATGGCAGCACAGGTCAATCCCACCAACATCAATCCGCCAGCTAGTCGAAGTGCGACCGCTGCCGAGATGGCTCCGGAAGGGATCGGACGATCGGGACGTTCTTGGGCATCAATCAACCGGTCGAAGTAGTCGTTGAAGACCATTCCCGACAAATACAAACCGGCCGAAGCGGCACACAGCAGCAGGAACGCGGGCAGCGGATTCGGTCCCTCGTCGGCGGTAAACGCCGAATGCGTTAGCAGGAAGCCAAGAAAAATATCGGCCAGTGCGGTGAAAACCGTCGGCAAGCGAAGCAATCGTAAGTAGGCGAAGACGCGAGGACTCATGGCTGGGCCGCCACTTCGTCCGCCCATTTTTCGAGGACGATAAATTGCTTTGCGAATTCCGGTTCGTGCGGTCCCATCGGGCTTTTGAAGAACGCGGCGAGATGATTCATGACGCCAGCATTGCCTCGGCGATGTTCGCGTTCGGTGAGCCGCACCAAGTCCAACGCCAGCGGCGCGGCCAGCAGCGAGTCGCAGCCTTGCCAAGTGAATTGCAGCGACATCTTCGTGCCGAGGAAGCCCTCGAAGTGGATGTGGTCCCAGGCGGTTTTCCAATCACCCATCGACTCGATGTATTCGATGCTCACCAGCGTTTGCGGTTTGTAGCCGAGGATCTCGGTGAGCAAGTGATCCTTCGACCGCACCTTGTTCGCCTTGTTGATCGGATCGTCGAGCACCTTGCCGTCCATGTTGCCGAAGATGTTGTGGCCGACCCAACTCATCACTTTCAGATTGCGAGCGGCGAACATTGGAGCGAGCACGGCTTTCATCAGAGTTTCGCCCGTCTTGCCGTCTCGGCCGACGTGCAAGCATTTTTGCTTCAATGCGAATTCTTCGAGGGCCGGCAAGTTTGAGCCGACGGACGGCGTGAAGTTCACGAACGAGCAACCTAACTCAAACGCGGCAATCGCATAGATCGTGCTGGCCGGAACAGGCGAGGACTCGCCGCTGGCCAACGCGGCCGACAGCTTGGCCCAATCCCAGGAAGAAGCATCCGATTCGAGCGGCGGTTCGGTGGACGACAAATAAAGGACGATGACGTGGGCGCAGTCGTTCGCCTTCTTGAACTCTTCGATGTCGGTGCGAATGCGTTTGATCGCGGCAGCAGGTTTCTCGCCGCGAGTTGCCGCTGTCTTTGGGCCAGCGAACTTCTCGATGGTCGATCCAACGTTGATCAGCGTGCCAGGGCGAATGTTCTTGTCCCATTCGGCCAATCGAGACGCGACGGCGTTGAGCAGATCGCGGTCAAAAACGCGCGAGTTCTGGTAGAGCACTTCCGCCTCGGCGGCGTAGTTTGTCTCGCGGATTTCATGGCCGCCGATCACGAACTGCGACCAGTCGGCCAGCTTTAGTCGAGCGAACTTCGGCAGCGAGGTGACCAGCGCCGTTTCGGGAGCGACTCCCGCCTGCAATCCAGCGAGGCCCACGGCGGCGGTCGTCGAGACGCCGCCCCAAGCTCCAATCAACCACAGTCCGATGCGTTCTTGCGACATTGTCTAAGCCAATCCAAGTCAGGAAGGAAAATCCAAGGCGGGAATTTGAGGGCGGTAGAGGAATCCTTCGCAGCCATGAGAATCTCTTCACGCGATTTTTTCAATTCGCCGAACGACAATTCACACGGCCGGCTAATGTTGCAAACTGGAAAATCGCGCCGACGCACTAACACAACACGCTGGTGCGTTGGACTGGAAGTCAGACGGTTCCAGTAAGAATGAGCAAACGAGGACGACGCAGCCGATCCGTGGCGGGGCGATGAGTCACTGAGTGGAATTCTCCGCCTTGACGACGCCAGCCGTTTCCTGTCGGCGCTAAATGCCGTGCTTTCGACCGAGCCGGTGTGTCCTTTTCAACGTGAGCGTCTACTGGCCGGGCCGAGTTGGTCCTGCTTGCCCGATACTTGTTCGGGACAAATGTAGCTGGCCGTGCCGATCACCTAACTAGGCTCGGTCAAAGGGCTCAAGGAATTGCCCGCCTTTTTCTTACCATTTCATTTGTGAACTGCGTGACGGAAAACGAAAACGGCGGCAACGATTTCTGGGTGCCGCCGCTGGTCTGGCTCGGAGTGTCAACGATTATTGCTCGTCGATGCCTTGTTCGTCTTCCACGGTGGCCAGTTGCAGTCCACTCTCCGAAGCGATGAAAGCGTAAGCCGCTTCACCCGGCACCTCGAACGCTGCTTCCTGATTGACGTCGAGCCGCACCTCCATCGTGGCGTGCTTCACGGTGTATTCGTGATGTTTACCAGGCTCCAAGTGGTATGTGCCCCAAGCGGTGTTCTGTCCGTGAATCGAATAACTCACCCGAGCATCGGTCGTGTTCACAAAGACGTACGTGTATTGCTCCAAAACAGGGGCCTCATCCGCCATTTCAAATTGCAGTGGCTCGTCGGCCGGAAAGGGATGACCCACCGGGTAACTTGCGATCGGAGTCTCCTCAGCGAAGCTCTCCGCAAATCTCTCAGCGCCGTTGTTCGAGAAGAGCTGAGCTGGCATGTCCTGTTGAATTCCTCCGTTGTTGCGTTCCAGCATCTCAAGGCCCTGGATGATGTTTTCAGCGATGATCAGCCCGATCGCCGGCGGCAGGCCATTCGGCAACGCGGGCTGCGTCCCAATTTGAAGGTTCGATGTCGGTGGAGTCGGGAGCAAGTTCTTTCTCCCCCGGTTTATCAACCTACCTGCGTGTTTTGTTTTCGATGTTAGCGAGTTTGATGTCGGTGGAGTTGGGGCCTTTGAAATCGAATTGCTCGGTGTCCGATGATTCGGACCATCCTTAACCGGGAGCGTCGATCCAATGGGTTTCGGCACTTTGAACGGTGGCGAATTCGGCGTCGTGAGGTGTGGATGTTTTGGCAAATGGACTTTCATTGTCTGCGGAAGTTTGACCGGCACGTGAGTCAATTGTGAATGCTTTGAAGCCGTCGGGATGTTGACCACGGGAAGGCCACGACCACTGGGCGACTTGATCACAGGGGTGTGCGGTGTTCCGGGAAGTCGCGTTAAGTTGTTAGGGGCTTTCGACGCGGTCACGGGCACCCGGGAATGAGACGGCGTGTGCTGCTTGGGAATTGTCGGGGGGTAAATTTTCGGAGGCTCGACCTTCGGAGGTTTTGACATCGTGACATTCGGCCGATGGGGCCGTTCGACGTTGTGAATGTGCGGAGCGTGGATCTTCGGCGGACTTGGCACATGGGTCTTCGGAGGATTGATCTTTGGAGCGTGGAACTTCGGAGGATTGACATTGGGAACGTGCTTGTCGAACGGTCCTCCTGCGGAAGCGGACGTGGCGATGCTCAGCGCGGTGGCCACAGACAAGACCTGAGTCAAACGAGTTTTCCAGTAGAGATTCATGATTCGCCCTTTCGTGAAAGTTTTGGAGTGCCAGGCATCACAGCGATGTCGCCTGGCTTCACGTTCAAAAGCGAAGAGCAACCTGCCAACCGGACATGCAAATCCATAATTCTTCTGTCGAGGTGCCGAAGCCCAAACCAGTCTGCCAACGAAAACATCTCGGCCACCGAAACGGTGACCGAGATGCTGTTGGGCGAACGGCAACGGAAAACTTCCCCGTAGCCGCACTCGCCAGAGTGTGGGCCATCCGCGTTCTGGCGAACGCGGCTACCACTCGTCTTCAATCAACGCTGATGAGCATTCCGACCGGACAAACTTTCTGTGGCTCAGCACCAGAAGTCGTGTCCGGTCGAGCATGGCGCTCTCGCTCTTGGAGAGGCAGCACGCTCTGGATTCGTCCAGCGCCGAAACCTGCCGCGACCACGACCACCATCCATCCAAGGAGTTACGCTCATGTCCGACATCATCACTTGCCCGCATTGTGACACCACCGTTTTGCCATCTCCGGAGGGCCAGTGCCCTGCTTGCCGGCAGAACGTCCGACAACCGAAATTGGCCGACGACGTTCATCCAGGCCGGCGGCAGAGCACCTTTTGGAATGAGCCAGCTCGCCTGACCAAAGCCGGTTGGGTCGTGACGCTGATTGCGATGCTGGTGGGAATCGCCGCCATCGTTGAGCTGAATGCCATGCTGCCCGAATCACAACACTCGGCCCAGGCGTCGAACGTCTTTCCGAAAATGGGCGGTCGTTATGGCAGACGCATCAATGCCTTGGAAACTCTGATTCGCAACCCCTCCCAAATCACCGACCTGGGCGTGTGCCTCGCGGTCTCGGCCGGCGGAATTCTGCTCGGCCTCTGCGTCCTGATGGCCGGTCGTTCTCTGCTTCATCAATGCGGCCTGACCATGTTGCGTCCGAAACCCTTGACGATTCCGGATTCCGGCACAGCCGCAAACGCAGAGATGGGCGTGACCGCTTGAGGCAGGGGTCAGGCACTTCACAATTCACAATTGGCCGATGCGGAGTTTTCTCCGAGTTCCGCGTCGCGCTCGGCCAATTCTGAATTCTGAAGTGCCAGACCCGGGGCTATTTCGCGACTGCCGAGTCGGTGATTTCGATCAGGCAGAGATCGTCGAACCAGGCGGTTCCGGTGCAGGTGCTTCCGTTGTGTCCCAAGCGTGGTCCCAGTTCGACCTCGGTGCGGTCGCCCGAGTTGAAGAGCAGAGTCGCGTAGGTCCAATCCTCGGTGCCGACGAGGGAACGGCTCGCCTCGGAGGTGCCGGAAATCGAGAGACTGGCTCCCATTTTGCCGCCGTCTTGGACGATGGCCACGTCTTTCGTTTTGATCCAGCCACTGAAGAGGTATTCGGTGTTCGGTTCAATCGACACCGTTTGTGTGTACTCGGCGTCGTCAGCGTCGGTGATGGCAAACTGAGCCGCGTGCTTTCGGTCACGTACGGTTTCGCTCTGGATCGAGATGACTCGTTGGTTCTGTCGGTACGACTTAGCCGTCCAATTCTTGTCCGTCCTCGGGACGTCGAACGATCCGTTCCGGAGAAGGTTTCGCTCCTTCCGTTGAGCGGTGAGATAGACGGGTAGGTTGACCCATTGCCGCAACGCACGCTGCCAGTATGTCTCCGCGATTTCGAGTGCCCGCTGCCGAACGACATCTGAAATCGTTTCGTCTTCACGAATCCTCTGGACCAACGTTTCTTTCTCAATGGGATTCGCGCAGAGGAACCGCAGCAGACTCAACATCTCCCGCTCGGCCCGCAGTTCCGCCGTCCACGGACGAGCGTCCCACACCGTCACTGTCTGATTACCGGCCGCCGCCAGCCGTTTCCCGTCCTGGCTAAACGCCACACTGAACCAGTGGGCGTCCCCTTTCAAGGTGAGCGTCTCCTGACCGCTCGTCGCGTCCCACACTTTCACCGTCTGAGTCAGATCGTCGCCGGCCGACGCCAGTCGTTTCCCGTCCGGGCTGAACGCCACGCTATTGACACCGTAGGTGTGGCCTTTCAACGTGAGTGACTCCGCTCCGCTCGTGGCGTCCCACACCTTCACCGTCCCATCCCAGCCAGCCGACGCCAGTCGTTTCCCGTCCGGGCTGAACGCCACGCTCTTGACAACTCTGATGTGGCCTTTCAACGTGAGTGACTCCGCTCCACTCGTGGCGTCCCACACCTTCACCGTCCCATCGTTGCTGGCAGCCGCCAGTCGTTTCCCGTCCGGGCTGAACGCCACGCTATTGACCCCGTCGGTGTGGCCTTTCAACGTGAGTGACTCCGCTCCGCTCGTGGCGTTCCACACCTTCACCGTCTGATCGTCGCTGGCCGACGCCAGTCGTTTCCCGTCCGGGCTAAACGCCACGCTCTTGACAACTCCGATGTGGCCTTTCAACGTGAGTGACTCCACTCCGCTCGTGGCGTCCCACACCTTCACCGTCCCATCGCGGCTTGCCGACGCCAGCCATTTCCCGTCCGGGCTGAACGCCACGCTAGTGGCCCCGGCGGTGTGCCCTATCAACGTGAGCGACTCCGCTCCGCTCGTGGCGTCCCACACTCTCACTGTCCCACCATCGTCTCCTGACGCCAGCCGTTTCCCGTCCGGGCTGAACGCCACGCTCCTGACCGTGTGAGTGACCCCGGCGGTGTGCGCCTCCAACGTGAGCGACTCCGCTCCGCTCGTGGTGTCCCACACCTTCACTTTCCCACCATCGTCTCCTGACGCCAGCCGCCGCCCGTCCGGGCTGAAAGCCACGCCATTTACCCCGTCGATTTGCCCTTGGAGATTCAGCTTGTAGGAATGGGCCAAGCGGTTCCAGTAATACCACTCGAAGCCGCGCTCGTCGTGCTGGCCAGCTTGTGGCTCCTGCTGTCTAAGGAGTTCGATGACCCTGCCGACTCGTGAATCTTCCCATGCTGCCTGGGCGAGATTCATCTGTGAGAAGTACAAGCCTCGTCGCGCCTCGTCCGCCTTCACATCCGCCCGATCCTTTTCAATTTGCATCTTCTTGGCATTGGCCAGTGCCTCTTTGGTCTTGGTCTGGGCTTCGATCGTCTTATTGTTCGCGCGGGCTGTTTCCTTCTGTAGCTCGCGATTTCGCCCAGCGGATTGAGTTGCGAAGAAGGACGACACGGAGATTCCGGTCAGCAGAGACACGATGAGGAACAAGCTCAGCGCGGCCACGGCGGGGTTGCGGCGACGCCAGAGGCGGAGGCGTTCCCACGGGGTGGTGCGATAGACGGAGACTGGTTGATGGGCCAGAGACCGCTTGACGTCGGCGGCCAAGGCTTTCGCGTCGAGGTAACGCTCGTCCCGCTTCTTGGACATCGCGGTGGCGCAGATCGCATCGAGTTCTCGCGAGATCGTCGCGTCGAGGTCGCGCGCTCGCGGCGCGGGGGATTCGCTGATGCGCTGCAGCAGCGCGGCCAGTGGTGAAACCAAACGGGGTTCGTTGGCTTTTGAGTGCTCCGCTCCATCTTGGTTTTCTGGACTCTGCGAGCTTTGCGCCTCTGCGTGAAAAGAGTTCTCACGCAGAGGCGCGGAGCTCGCAGAGGAATGCGGGGCTTGGCCCGTCAGGATTTCAAAGAGGATGGTGCCCAGGCCGTAGATGTCGGTGCGGTGGTCGAGCAGGTCTACTCGGCCGGCGGCTTGTTCGGGGGACATGTACGCAGGCGTGCCGGGAGTGGCTCCCAGGCGCGTCGCCGGCGATTGAGCATCGTCGGTGAGCACCACCGGCGCGGTCTCTTCGTCCGCGCTGCCGATCTGTTTGGCCAGGCCCCAGTCGAGCACGATCGCTTCGCCGTAGTCACCCAGCACGATGTTCTCCGGCTTCAAGTCGCGGTGAATGATGCCGCGCGAGTGCGCGTAGGCCAACGCCTCGCACACATTCACGAAGACGTTCAACAGCCGAGGCAGCGACAGCGGGTCTTCGCGGCCGGCTCGCAACTGTTCGTGATGCCGGCGGATCGCTTTCGAGAGCGTTTCGCCTTTGACCAGCTTCATCGTGTAGAACGGCCGGCCGCCGCGATTCACTTCGTAGACCGGCACGATGTTGGGATGTTGGAGTTGTCCGGTGATCTGCGCCTCTTTGATCAGCCGCCGCACCGCTTCGGTCGAGGCCGAGCCGGGCTTCACTTCCTTGAGCGCGACCTCGCGAGCCAGATCGTTGTCCCGCGCCAACCAAACCTTGCCGAGTCCTCCTTTGCCGACTTCACTGACCCAGGTGTACCGCGACTTGGGCTGCTCCGGTTCGCCGATCGTTTCGTCAATCGTTTCGATCAGCACCGGCCCGCTCGACGGCCACGAACTGAGCGACTGCTGGATGTCGGCATCCTCGACTTGCTTGATCGCGTCGCAGACGTCGCCGCGCACGACCGAGTTCAACGTGACGCGCGGATCGTGCTGATGCTTCGCC
>CAMDEA010000031.1 GCA_945893045.1 Planctomyces sp. SH-PL62 | reverse complement strand
CTCTAAATTCAACAGACACAATCTTGAGACACCACATCTCTGAGATGCCTCCCCCTAGTCATCGGCACTCGACTCTGCCGATGGGAGAAAATTTTCCGATTCTGCGGGTCGAAACGATCAATGAGACCTTTCCAGCGGCTCGACGGCGTCAGGCAGCCAATTTGCGGAAGATGGGCAAGCACACCGGCCTGTCAGTGCGGCCCAGCAGCACATACGGGCCAGTTTTGACAGGAAGATTTGGGACAGGGAGTTCGCGAACCTGCGACGGCGATTCCTGGATTTGTTGGCAACATCGTGAAGGAGGGGCGAGTCTGGACGCAGATCGAACTCCTATTGCTCTGCTTGGTTTTCCTGTCCTAAATCTTCCTGTCCTATGTCCGTCCGCCTCTCGCATCCCGCAATCTAAAGGCTTACCGTTCGGCCCCATGACCTTCCCTAGCCAATCGGAATCTGTCGCCCGATCCGCGTCGTTGCTGGCGCGCGTGGATGGCTTGCTGGAACATGCCGAGACCCTGGCTCGGACAACCGTCGCGACGGGGGACTATTACCGGCAGGTGCTGGGCGAATTAGCCGACATTTTGGAAGCCGACAGCGTGGCGGTTTGGTCGGCTCGCGACGAAAGCGTGTCGCTGCTCTTCGACTCCCGCCGTGAATTGGACCGAGATCGCGTCGCCCAAGCGGTCGAACCCATCGGCCGCTTGGAAGCGGATCGAACCGTCCTCGTGCCGCCCGGAGCCGGTGGACGATTGCCGAACGCCCTGGAGTTCGCGCGGTGCATCGCCTGTGTCTCGGTGGCTCCGTCGTTGCGATTGGCGCTCGATGTGCGTTTGCCGCCAGCGGCTCAACGTGGCGAGAACATCGCGGACGTGGTCGCTGCGGTCGCCGCGATCGTGGTCGAATTTCATCGCGGCCGACAACTCGAGCGGATGTTCTCGCTGGCGGTCGAGCGCGATCATGTCGCCGCCTTGTGTCAGACCCTGCACACCACGTTGGATCGTCGCCGCATTGCGCTCGATCTGGCGAACGAAGGCGCGGCCGCGTTACGAATCGATCGCGTCAGCGTGTTGCTGGCGGATGAATCCGGTTTCCGACTGGAAGCCGCGACCTCCGTCAACGAAATCAACCGCCGCGCGAACGCCAGCCGCGCAATCGAGCAGCTTGTGTTCGATGTTCGCCACCAAGGAACCGCGTTGCCGTGGACATCCGCCGATGAATCAACGGATGCGGCGAAAGCGTACCTCCAAGAATCCGGCGCGAACCGTGTCCGTGTCGAACCGCTTGGCTCGCAGCCCGGCTCGTGGGACGAAGCCTGCGGTGCGGTCGTGTTGGAATCGTTCAGCAATGCGCCGCTTCACCCGGATTTCGACGGCGTCACCGAAGTCTGCCGCCATGCCACAACCGCGCTGACCAACGCGGCGGCCCATGAGTCTCACGGATTAAGAAGTCGGTTGTTGAGGTGGAAAGCTTTGGCTCCCTCGCGCCGAGTCCGCACGATCGCGATATCGATCGTCGGCGTCCTGCTCGCGCTGGCTCTCATCCCCACGAATTTTGAACTGGAGTCGCACGGCCAAGTCCAACCAGCGCGGCGGCGGCACATCTATGCGCCGGCCGATGGTGTCATCACCAAGGTCTTCGTCGACAACACCGCAGCCGTTGACGAAGGAAAGACGCTGGCGGTGATGCGGAATCCCGATCTGGACCTCGAAGAGCAGCGCATTCGAGGCGAGATCGCGACGAGTAACGCACGGCTGGGGGCCATCAGGGCCACTCGCGTCGATCACGATCGTCGCCCCACATCGACGTCGGCAGGACAACTCGCGGCGGAAGAGGAAGAACTCAAGAAAACGCTCGAAAGCCTGGGACGCCAATTGGAAATCGTGAATCGCCGCGTCGCCGAACTGACACTGCGTTCGCCGATCGCCGGACACGTGGTCCGTTGGGATTTGATCCGCTCGCTGGAGTCGCGGCCGGTGCGGCAAGGCCAACTGCTGATGCAAGTCGTCGATCCCACAGGGCCGTGGCAACTCGAACTGCGCATCCCCGACCGGCACGTCCGGCATGTCCTCGCCGCTCAAGCCGCCGCAAAAGACGCGAACCCATTGTCGGTTCGGTTTCTGTTCCGCATGTCCCCCAAGACGACTTACTCGGCAACTTTGGATGACGTGCATCTCGCCACCGATCTCGATCAGGACGGAGAACTCTCCACGCTGGCGAAGGTCACGCTGAATCCGAAAAACATCCCCGACCTGCGTCCCGGTTCCAGCGTGATCGCCAAGATCAACTGCGGCCGTCGTTCTCTGGGTTACGTTTGGCTGCGCGAGTTGCTCGAATTCCTGCAAACCCGCGTCCTGTTCTGACCGGCCGAAAGCCGATTGCCGACGGCCGAAAGCCGTGATCACACCTTTTCAAAGCTCCGATGACTTCCAAGCAAAACATCCTCACCGCCATTCGCCGGCATCACTTGCCTGAAGCTCCACTGCCAAGCCTCGATCAATCCTGGATTCAATTCAGCGACGTGTGCGCACAATTCGCCTCCGTTTTGGAATCCGTTGGTGGCCGAGCGGTCAAAGTCGCTGATACGGCGATGCTGAACTCCGAACTGTCCGCATTGTCTGAATGGCGGAATGCGAAGAAGACGGTCTCGCTCATCGAAGGAGTTCATGGCAACACGGACCTCGCACAAATCGACGACCCACACGCGACGGAAGACATCGACTTCGCAATCCTCCCCGGTCAATTCGCCGTCGCCGAAAACGGAGCCGTGTGGATCAGCGACGATGGCGTGAAGCAGCGCGCGATCTACTTCATTGCTCAACATCTCGCGCTGGTGATCTCGGCAAACGACATCGTGCCGAACATGCACGCAGCCTATCGTCGCCTCTCGTTCGATCAGCCGCGCTTCGGAGCGTTCATCTCCGGCCCCTCAAAGACCGCCGACATCGAGCAGTCACTCGTGATCGGTGCGCACGGCCCACGCTCGATGACCGTGTTCGTCGTCGGCTGCTCGCCGTAGGTTGGGTCTCCGACCCGACCTCCTGCATTTGGCCATTGGTCGGGTCAGAGACCCAACCTACAGCAACTCGGCAATCGGCTGTCCGCCTTCGGTCACGATCGGAATCGGCCGGCCTTGCGGGTTGACCCAATGCGTCGCGAGATCGATGCCCGCGTACTTGAACACGGTTGCAGCGAGATCCTGCGGACGCACGGGGCGGTCCTTGATGTCGTAGCCGCGCGAGTCGGTGCTGCCGATGACCTGGCCGTGCTTCAGGCCGCCTCCGGCGAGAATCATGCTCATGCAGTTGAGCCAATGATCACGGCCGGCGTCCTTCGTCATGATCGGGCCACGGCCAAATTCGCCCATCATCAGCACGAGCGTCTTGTCGAGCAACCCGCGCTGTTCGAGGTCAGTGACAAGGTGATAAACCGTGCGATCGACCGTCGGCAGGATCGGAGCCAGCCCTTTTTCGATTCCGCCCCAAGGCGGAACGTTGTCGCCGTGGTTGTCGAAGTAACCCCAGCGTGCGCTGACCAACACGAACGTCACACCCGCCTCGACCAATCTTCGCGCCAGCAGCGCCTTCTCGCCGACCGAATCGCGGCCGTAGGCGTCTCGCAAAGAATCCTTTTCCTGGCTCAAATCAAACGCTTTCGCGGCGTGACCCGACGTGACGAGATCCATTGCCTGAGCCGTGTAGCGATCGGCATTCACCATCGTTTCGGTGCGATCGCGGTCTCGCAAGAGTTGATCAAATTGCCGACGCAACTCGTCGCGATTGCCGAGCCGATCCAACTGAATCCCCTGCGGCAACGAGATCCGGCCGGCGAGTTCGCCACCATCGACCGGTGCGAACTGTGAACCCATCTGCCCGGACTCCCACACGTCCGCTTTCCAACTGGGAGCCAGCCCGACAAACGCCGGCATGCGCGGGTCGTTCGAGCCACGAAACTTCGCGACCACCGAACCCATCGACGGATAGCCGTCGCCATCCCTGACCTTGTCCACTCGCCGAGCCAACGGGTTCCCCGCCTGCATCGTGATCGGCGTGTGATTGCTCGCCTTGCAATCGACCGACCGGATGATCGTCAGCTTATCCATGATCGAAGCTTGCTTCGGCAGATGCTCGGAGAGGCGAACCCCCGGCACGCACGATTCGATGGACGAGAACGGCCCCCGAATCTCGCGCGGCGCATCCGGTTTTGGATCCCACATGTCCAAATGACTAGGACCACCAGAGAGCCAGAAGAGGATGATCGCCTTTCGATCCGACGCCTTGACTGCTTCGTTCGCTCGCAGCAACGCCGGCAGAGTCAGACCACCGAAGCCAGCCAAACCAGTTTGAAGAAACCAACGGCGCGAGCCCACTCGAATGAGATCACTGACCGCCGGTTGAATTCGCGTTTGAAGGACATCGCTTGTCATCATTGAAGTTGCTCCCTTTTATTCGCGTCGATTAGCGAAGATCAGTGTTCCCAAACTCTTTCAGAACAGTTTTGGAACACTCTTCGACGCTAATCTCCGCTGATTTCAAACTAACTCCGAGATTGCCGCCCCTTCATCAAGCATCGGAACGGGGCGGCCAGCGAAGTCTTTGAACGAGGTTGATGGATCAATCCCCATGACGTGGTAAACAGTCGCGAGAATATCGGCGGGCTTGAGGGCGCGTTCGATGGGGAATTCGGCTTTCGAGTTCGTGGCGCCGACGACCACGCCGCCTTTGAGTCCGCCTCCGGCCATCATCACGGAGATCGCGTTGCCCCAGTGGTCGCGGCCGGGAATGGCAATGCCGGGTTGGCCGTTGTTGATCTTCGGAGTGCGGCCGAACTCGCCCATCACGATGACCAGCGTGCGATCGAGAATGCCACGCACATCGAGGTCGTCGATCAGCGCGGCGACGGCGCGATCGACCGCTTCCAGTTTGCCGCCGTGACCTTTTTCGATGTTCGAGTGATCGTCCCAGTGCGGCATATCGACGGTGGCGAACGTCGTGCCCGCTTCGACCAACCGCCGAGCCATCAGCGTGTAGCGACCCCACGGGTTGTTACCGTATTTGTCGATCGCCTTCGGGTCTTCCAAGTCGAGATTGAACGCTTCGCGAGCTTTTCCACCCAGCACCATCGAGAACGCATCTTGCTGATACCGATCGACCGTCTTCATCAAGCCCGACTGATCGGCTTGCCGCTCGATCTGGTCGAGGCCGCTGAGCAACGACTGTCGATCACCCGCGCGGGACTTTTCCAACTTGCCAAAACTGTCGAGACACTTTGGCCGCCCGAATTTCCCCTGAGAGTTGTAGCCCAGGTATTTCTGCTCGGTGTCCACATCGAACGGGTTGTACGCCGCTCCGAGATACGCGGCTCCCATGTAGCCGGGAAACAAATAAATGCTCTGAGCGGCCGGGAGTCCCACATACGCTGGCATCCCTGCGACGTTCGGTCCGCGCAACTTGGAGATGTACGAACCGAACGACGGATATTTCTGGGGCAAGCTGGCCGCGTTCGAACCGAACCGTCCGGTCAGCATCCAATGGCCGCCGGCAAAGTGATCGCCGTTGTCGTGATGCACCGAACGAACGTAGGCCATCTTGTCGGCGAGCTTCGCGTGCAATGGCAATGTCTCGGAGACGATCATACCCGGCACGTTGGTCTGCAACGCTCCAAACGGCCCGCGATAATCGGACGGCGCGTGCGGTTTTGGATCATAGCTCTCCAATTGACTTGGACCGCCATCCAACCAGATGAGGATCACGGACTTATCGTTTTTCTCCGCCGCACCAGATGCTCGCAGACGCAGCAAGTCGCCGAGCGTCAGACCCGACAAGCCGAGGAAGCCAGCTTTGATCGCTGTCCGGCGTGAAATACCTTGGCAGTTGCTGGTTGGTCGAGCGTGTTCGATGGTCAGCATGAATGTCCCCACTCAAGTTCGTAGCTCGGACGCCTACGTCCGAGAGACCGGACGTAGGCGTCCGGTCTACGGTTTCTGCAACGACAAATCAGAAAGCCCCGATGCGAGGATCGGACGATATCGTTCCGACCTTGAGCCGGTCAACGAGGCCCTCAACTAGCAAATCTTCAAGAATCCGAAATCGAACGTTTTGATCCGCTGGCCGCCGGAATATCAAAAGCGCCAATCTTACTCATTCCGACGGCGGGGGAAGAGCGGATTTCCGTGACCGAAAGAAACCGGGGACAGAACGGAGTTGCTCGTTGACAAATCGCCGAGTGAATTGGAAATTGTTCGGCGTCTTGCGAGGGTTGGCCAACGTCGCAAGACCAAATTGAATTCGCAGACAAAAAGAAGACTCGCCTTAATCTTGGCTTAAGGATTTCGCTTTTAACCTGCGCATCTCTCGAAGAATTCATCTTCATTGGTTGATTCCCAAACGACAAACCGAAACAAGCGATGGCGCGTGCATGGAGTTGGGTTGCCGGTTGTCATCGAGAAATGAACCTGGATTTACCATGAGCAATGCCCCACGACCGATGCGGTAACTGTTACAGTTTGAGATTTCTTCCGTCGCTTCGCACGGAATGATCTGTCAATGACGTTCCTTGAGTTGCCTTTCCATTTCCCAAGAGGTGTGATCATGAAATTGAGATTACGTTCGCGTCTGCGAGGATTCACGCTCATCGAGCTGCTCGTCGTTATCGCGATCATTGCGGTTCTGATCGCGCTGCTGTTGCCGGCAGTCCAACAGGCCCGCGAAGCCGCGCGTCGCGCGGATTGCAAAAGCAAACTCAAGCAGATCGGGTTGGCGGTTCATAACTATGAGCAGGCTTTTAGGGTGTTTCCGCCCGGAGACATCAATGCCAACCGCATTACCGGAATCACGGAGAACGCCACGGCTGGTAGCGCTGCTCCGAACAACAACGCTGTCAAGAACCATGTCGTCACCCTGACTCTCCTCCCGTACCTTGACCAGGCACCGCTCTTCAAGCAGTTCGATATGAATTTGGCGTCCGGACCAGCACTCCATACCGGCAACACGGTTGGTGTCGCGGGGGGATGGCCGAACGCCAACACGGGCCTGCGCGATAAAGTGCTTTCGGTCTACCTGTGTGCTTCGGATGACGCCGGCAGCTCGTTGCTTAGCGCTGCCGACGCTCAACACTACAACACGGGTGGGTTAGTCGGCCGCACCAATTATCTGCCGTGTGGCGGCAGCCGAGGTTGGAGCACCAATAGGGCCTACCCGGTGCGCAACGGCAACCGTACGTTGCCGAATGGAATGACCAATATTCAAGACTTTGGTTGCTTTGGCCATAACGGTGCCGCGACAATTGCGACGATCAAAGACGGGACGTCCAACGTGACCATGTTCGGCGAGGCTCGCCAGGGGCTGGGAACGAATACGGTTAAGGGGATCGTCAATACCGATCACTCCGCAGCCTGGAGTTGCTATACGTGGATTAGCA
Organism: Planctomyces sp. SH-PL62; assembly: GCA_945893045.1. Classification (GTDB taxonomy): domain Bacteria; phylum Planctomycetota; class Planctomycetia; order Planctomycetales; family Planctomycetaceae; genus SXKJ01. Next base: position 51,325 of record CAMDEA010000031.1, on the reverse strand, counting down.
ACTTCATTTCAGTGCATCCAAACGTTACGACGACCTTGAATGATAATCGCCGTTACCACATCAATGGTCCGCGAAACACCGAAGGCCTGTCGGGTGGTGGTGCAGCAACGCTGGTGAGTCATCATGGTGGTGCTGCGACGAGCGCCCATACCGGCGGCGCGCATTTCGCCATGGCGGATGGAGCGGTGAGATTCATTAGTGAATCCATTGATCACAGCCTCTATGCGCTGATCAATTATGCGGCCGATGGTAAACCAGTTGGTAACTTCTAAGCACTCACCACATCCGAGTTTTGTTTGCGGCGCTGGCGTCTTCGTGTGAGACGCCAGCGTTTCTTGTCGGTGGGGCAAGAAGTTTTCGTGACCCATCTCTGAAACCCGTACGAGTCGTGGCCCAAAGGAGCGAAATGATGCGAGTGGGAAAACTATTGCGGTTCCTGATGCTGCCGTTAGTCATCTCGAGTTTGACTCTCATGATGTCGGGTTGCGGAGGAGGGGGAGGAGGAGGCAATGATGCGGGGGTGTCACTTCCTCCGGTCCAAGATCCAACTTTGGATCCGTCCAAGGACTCCACGATGACTGGCGGCACCGATCCGAATGCCCCAGCGACCCCGAAATGATCGTGATCCGAGCAACCGCGATGGCCCGCGCATTAAGCGCGGCGAGCGTCTGAAATTGGCTTGGCTCATGAGCCGCGACAAGCGAAGAAAACCAGCACGACGCGCATGCGAGTGGTACTTCTACAAAAACCACTCGTTTGTAGGTCGTGCTGGTTTCGTTGATTGAATAATCTCGACTAGGGGGCTTGCGGTCGCGATGGATCATCTCGACCAGGTGGTGCCCCAGTCCCCTCGATCAGTTGTAGATTGCCTTGGCGATCAGGAACCGCGTTCTTCCAGACTTCGATCCGGCCGCCTGACCAAACGACCTGAATCTCATCAATGGAAATCGAATTTCCTGTCGCCAACAGAACTCGTGGATCATGGCTGGCTTGGTAGCTTCCGCCGGAGGGGACATGTGCGACTTGGCGGACTTGTCCCGTGATGCACGTGACGCGGCATCCCAGACCTTGGCGTGAAGAACGTGTCCCGATGAGATTGAATCGGACGCTCTGGCCAGCGCGAACGCAATCGTTTCGCAGCACGGCTGGAGGCGCGGTCAAGTGCGTGACGACGAGGTCTGCATCGCCGTCGTTGTCGAGATCGCCGTACGCAACGGCTCGGCCCAACCAGCGCTGGCGGAAGTAGTCACCCGATTGTGCCGAGACGTCCGCAAAGCGCCGGCCTTGATGATTCCAGAGTAGCTGCGGATGCATTTTGTATTCGTGTTCTGGCCCCAGCGAAGTTAAGTCCCAGATGTGCCCGTTGGCGACGAACATGTCGGGCCATGTATCGAGATTAAAGTCGGCCAGCACGACGCCGAACCCCAGCGGCGATCGCGAAACTAGATCGACTCCCAGGGCCGTATTGGTCGCGGCAAAACCAGCCGGGCCAAGATTCGCGAACACGTCATTGATCTGATTCCGGAAATTCGTGACGCAAAGATCCAGATACCCATTGTGATCGTAGTCCGCGCAGGCGACTCCCATCCCGGCACCGACTGTCCCGTCGTTGCTGACAGCGACGCCCTCCAGGACTCCCACCTCTTCAAAGCGCATGTTGCCCAAATTGCGGAACAGAAAATTGAGAGACGTGTCGTTGGCCACATAGATGTCCAACCGGCCGTCCCCATTCAAGTCGGCGATTGCCAGAGCCATGCCCTTGCCATCCGGCACGCGAGCGATACCCGCTGCGCGCCCCACCTCTTCAAATTGTCCGCTGCCCGTGTTCCGATACAACAAATCCGCCTGCCCGGTCCGCTCGGTGGGGCTGCACGACGTGATGATTTTGGGATGACCGGGCGGATGACAGGGCGGCTCATGGAAGGACCAATCCACGTAGTTCACAACGTACAAGTCCAGCAGACCGTCGGCGTCCAGGTCGGCAAATGCGGCACTCGTGCCCCAGCGGTCGCTGCCGACTCCGGCCTCGTCGGTGACCTCGGCAAACGTCCCGTCGCCATTGTTGCGCCACAGTCGATCACGACCATACGACGCCACAAACAGGTCACAAAATCCGTCGTTGTCATAGTCCGCTGCGGCACAACCCATTCCAAATCCGAATGCCACCAAGTGCGCCGGGAGCGTCACCTCTTCATACTGGAAGTTTCCCAATGCTCGATAAAGCCGGTTCGACTGGCTCAATTCCGTGGCCGGCTTTTGAAAGTGCGAACCGTTGACGAAAAACAAATCGAGTTGTCCATCTTGGTCATAATCGAACAAGCCGACTCCGCCGCCGTTTTGGTCGGTCATGTATTTCTCGCTGCTTGGCGAACCGTAATAAACGAAGTCGATCCCCGTCTGCGGAGTCATCCATTCAAAATGGAACGGCGATTTTTCCGGGACGGGATTCGCCCGTTGTCCGTCGCCGTCTCCCCCTGAGTGCTTGGCGGAACCGATCGGGGGGACTGCTGGCGAGTCCGCTCGTTTTCCAAACCACGGACGAAGAAAGAGCAGACTCCCTGCCGCAACGAGTACCAAGACGAGAACGATCAATCCCCTGGTTGCCTTGTGACGAACGGTGATTGGGGAGCCACTTGTCATGAAACACCGGCTGAGAAAGTTGGGTGACACCCGATCCAATTACGGCGCGAGGTTCGAAGGCTGAACGGGAACGATCAACTGGCTGACCCGTCGCCAACCACGGGCTTGTTCGAGATATCCCAGCCGTTCCAGGAAATCGGCAATTTCCAAGCAGTGCTCTGGGCTAGGGTGATTCCGGTCAAATTTATGTGAAAGAAGCACCAACTGCTTGCGGTCCTCGGCGAGTTGAGACGCACGCAGTGCGGCGGTTCGAGCCTCCTCAATCTGTCCCATTCGACGCAGTAAAGTGGCCTGCTTCAAGAGGTAGGTTTCGTCGTTGGGACGCAGCGTCAAAACCTTTTGCAAACAGGAATGCGCCTCTTCCAATTGATTGGAGTGGTCGGCGATACGGCAGAGAAGGAACCAGTAACGATCGTCCTCGATCGGCTTCACCGACTTCAACAAGCGTTGGGCGGATTCCACGTCTCCGCGATTGAAGAAAAACTCGGCCGCCAGGAGATGTGTCAGGAAGTCTTGGGGATTGAGTCGCAAGGCATCTTCAAACTGGGCCTGTGCCTGTTCTGTTTTTCCCATCATCGAATAAGCGCGGGCCAACGCCAGAACGACTGCTGGCTGGCGCGGGTGCTGGCGATCAACCCCTTCCAGTACGGCGACGGCTTCATGGGGTGTCGCCGTTTTGACTTCCAATTCCAACAGGAGCGGCAGTGCCCCAAAGTCATCCCAGCCACGGCCCCAAAACTCCAACAGCAACGTGGTCGCTTCGCGCTGACGAAGCAGCTTGAGATTCAAACGGACGAGTTCCTCACAGGTGACGACGGACCGCGGAAAGAGTTCCAAATGCCGCCGCAACACGGACAGAGCGCGATCAAACTGTTTGTCATGGTTCAGTGAAGACGCCAGTGCGATTCCACCTTGCTCGAATTGTTCGCTGGTGTCCGGGATGCGCTCCAAGACTGCAATCGCTTCCGGGAATTTCCGATCCGCGTTGAGACTGATCCCGGTGATCAGCAGCGCCTGGTACTGCCGCGGCTCAAACCAGAGCAGCCAGTTCAACACTTCACGAGCGTGAGCATTCTCCTTCTGTCTTAGAAATCGTTCCGCTTCGCGGAGCCTACTGGCGGCGTTAGCTCGCACGAACGAGCCCAACGCGAAGTATCCGATCAGAACCGCCAGGACCAGAACCACTGCGCCAAGCAAGTATGCTTTGAAGACCTTGATGCGAGATAGAATTCAATCACCTCCACTTCAAAGTCGGGACGATGGCGTTTCCGCGAGGGGCAAACTCTGTCCGGTGATTCGCCACGCGACTACGATACTATGCGAAGCCGTTGGAGGTGTGAAGAAAATGGCTGAAGGTTCCGACGGCATTGTTCGAACTCTCGAAGCACTTCCAGTCCAGGCCATTTCGTTGTGCGTTTCGGCGCTCCTCGGCGGTGAAAGCGAGTGGCCATTGAACCGAAGTGTGGCAATCAACGCAGAGACGGGCGAAAGTGGAATCCGGACCGAAAAAGTGTGCCGCGGCCGTGGTCGTCGATCCCATAGCTCATCGAAAGCCGAGCCAATGATGTCCGCTCGTTCGCGACAGACCTGGAACCCTTCGACGTGGAGAATCGCTGTCTTCTGCTGGGTTGCACTCGCGTCGATGATGCTGTCGGGCTGTGGTCGGTCCACGCCATCGCCGTCGCCACAACAACTTCCGCCGATCGCGCCTGCTCCCGTGAAAAATACTCAAGCCGATGTCGCTTATATTGGAGCGGAGCGATGCGCCGCCTGTCACCGCGAAGCCGAAGCCTCGTATCGCCACTCGGCCCATTCTCAAGCGCTCGCCGAACCGAATGTCGAATCGGAGCCATCCGACGGAGAGTTCGTGGATCCCAAGACGCAAAAGCATTATCGCGTTTACCGCCAAAATGGCCGCTTACATCATGAGGAGTCAATTCGCACCTCCACGGGAGAACCGCTCGTCTTGTGCGATCTGCCGGTGAAGTATGTGGTCGGGTCGGGTCGTTTCTCACGCAGCTACCTCATTGAACGCGAAGGTTTCTTATTCGAATCACCAATCACCTGGTATCGAGCACCGCAGAAATGGAAGTTGTCACCCGGCTACGAACATTTGAATCGAGGGTTTGAACGCTCGGTGGAAATTCGATGTCTTGTCTGTCACGCGGGACGTGTGGAACCGATTGAGCGGAGTCCACAGCGAGTCGCACTGCCGGCGCTCACCATAGATTGTGAACGCTGTCACGGGCCGGGTGAGCTGCACGCTCGCAAGTGGGAGGGTGCAGCCGTTCGTCGCGGAGCGAATGTTGGGCGGGACGACACGATTTTCAATCCGGCGAACTTTGACCGCCAACTCGGCGAAGACGTCTGCGCTCAATGTCACCTGCAGAGCGCTGCGACGGTCGCACGGCGTGGCCATCGTCTGCTCGATTTCCGACCGGGACAAAAATTGTCGGATTATCTGGCGCACTATGCGCCGCAGTCGCCCGATTTAGAAATGAAAGTCGTGGGGCATGTCGAACAACTCCGGCTCAGTCGCTGTTATCAGTCGGACACGCGGTTGACCTGTCTCACTTGCCATGATCCGCACGCCGCAGACGCGCCGTCCGAGAACACGAAAGTCTTTCGTGAGAAATGCTTGAAGTGTCATACCGAACAAGCTTGCCAAGCCTCGCAAGAGAGTCGCCACGCGCCGACCGTGCAAGATAATTGTGTCCAATGTCACATGCCCCGCAGCCCAACCGAGATTCCCCACTTTGCGTTCACTCATCACCGGATTGGCATCCACCAGCGATCTACCGACCAAGTCAGGGAGAAGGCGGTTGCTGACGAGTTGGTGTTGATGCCGGGGAGTCCCGCCACAACTCCGTTGGAGGAGTTGCGTAATCGCGGATTGGGTTACTTGCTGTTCTCCGACTCCACGAAAGACGAGTCGCATTTTGCCACTTACCGGGCGCAAGCCGATCAACTCCTGCGGCAGTACCAACGGAATGGACCAACGGATCCCGAATTCAATGTCGCGCTCGCACGCATGAATTGGAACATCGATCCGCAGCAAACACTCCTTTATGCGCATGCCGTTGTTGCCGCGGAAAACCCGTCTCCTGCCGCTTGGGCGACCGCGTGCATGTTACTCGGGACGACCTACTATGACTTGAACCAACCCATCGAAGCACGACCTTGGCTGGAGCGGACGTCGTCGCTGCGCCCATCCGCGGATATCTACGTCATGCTCAGCAATTGTTTGTTGCTTGCCGGCGAGAAAACTGCCGCAGTCGCCGCGTCCCGACGTGCCTGCGAACTCGCTCCGGATCAGCCGACCTACCTCCAGCAACTCATCGACCGGCTGACTGACATTGGAGAATTGGAAGAGGCGGAAGCGCTCCGGCCGAGATGGGAGGAATTGTCCAAATATCAACGCCGAGTCGATTCAATGCGTAAGGCGGCAGGAGAGAAGATGCCTCGCCCCCGGTAGTACCTCTTCTGCCTCGCTGAGCGCATTTCTGGAATCAGTTCGCAACGACCACCGGAAAGTACGACAACGATCGTCATGAAGACTTTGATGTGAGTCCGAATTCAAATCACCGTCCTTTGGCCAGCCGTCAATTCCGGAAAAGCGAAGTCTGTTTCAAGTTTTGCCCGACAACTACGATGCGAAGACGTGGGGAGTGTGAAGAAAACGGCGGCTGAGTCACTTGGGGCGTGGCTATCCGGTGCCCTTAGAAGTTTGGAGTGTTTCTCAGCCATGCGATTTCGTCTCATCGCAATCATCGTGGTGTTGCTCGTGGCCGTGACGGGGCTGGCCTATGTCGCCGTCGGGGCTTCTGTCCGAAGTTCATCCGACAGCACGTTACGAGCCGCGGCTTTGTACGCCATGAAGGGGAAGCCGGATCAGGCTCGCGAAGAACTCAAATGGCTGTTGTGGTTTGAACCGCGTCATCCGGCCGCCATCCATTTGACGGCGATCAGCTATCTGAAACAGAATAATCTGCCGGCGGCGATGGAACACTTGCGACTGATCGGCGAGGGCTCCGCGTTGCATGAGAACGCGCAGAGCCTGCTGGCGAGTGCCTTACTCGCCGACCAGCAACTTGACCAAGCCGAGGTCGTGCTGAGCAATCACCTGCGGCGCTATCCGAAGTCCGTGGTGGCACGCCGGCAATTGTTTGGGATTTTTCTCACGGAAATGCGTTCGCGAGAGGCCATTCGCGTTCAAGAAGACTATCTCCGTGAATCGGCAGCCGATCGGCTCTCGCAGTCCGATCGCTTGCTGATGCTGCGCGATTTGGCGACGTCGGAATTCCATCCTCCGGCCCCTCAGGCCTGCTTGCAGACTTTGCAGTCGGCTCTCGAACGGCATTCTGAACAGCCGCTAGTCGAGTTGGCGCTGGGACGCTGTTACTTGCGAATTGGAAACACAGAGGAAGCCATCCCACTGTTGCGGAGGGCACTCGCTCGTGACATTCACGCCCCCGAACATCGGTTTCTCGCCTGCGAACTGTGGATTGCCAATGACGATCCTGATCGTGCGGAATTGATCTTGCTCAATGGATCTGAAAGCCCGTCGGGGCCGGCGGCCCACGACACGGATGTGCTCGAAAAGGACGACCGGTTCTGGGAATTGCGGTGCCAGATCGCCGAGTCTCGCAATGACTTCGACCATGCTCTGAGTGACATCGACCATGCGGCAACGATCCGGCCATTCAGCAAAGACCATGTCGCGAGACGAGCGCGGCTGTTGCAGCGGCTGCAACGCACGGCGGAAGCTCAGCAAGCCTACACTCGCTCCCACGAATTGGCTCGGGCCGAGCTGGACTTGTGGAAGCTGTCACTCGATCTCGGAACACGCAGTCCATCTCCGGGGGAATGCGAGCAAATGGCGCTGCATTACATTGCGCTTGGAAAAAATCTGCCGGCGGACTGTTGGCGACAATTGGGCCGACAAGTCGCGACGGAAACCTCTCCCGGAGCCAGCCCGTAATCCCAATGGTTTCCGCACGCCAACGCAATCTGATCCTTGCCGTTTCGGTGATTCTGTTCGCCGTTGCCGGGACCATCGTCTGGTTTCGCTCGCAGGGTGGAACGCAGTTGGAATCACCTGCGATTCGTCCGCCTGCGTCGGATCGGGGTTCCGCCACTCCCAGCCGTCGCACGAAAGCGGAAGCCGAATCTCCGATTCAGTTCGCGCTGATGCCACGTTTCAAAACCGGCATCGACTTCGAGTACTACGGAAGTCCGAGCGACGAGCATTACATGACCGAACAGAACGGCGGCGGCGTGGGCTTATTCGACGCGGATGGCGATGGTCGGCTCGACGTGTTTCTGACCAACGGTTCCCACTTCAAAAAACCAGCCAATGCGGTCGGTGCCAGCCAGCGGCTATTTCGACAAACGGCCGATTGGCAATTTGAAGACATCACCGTGCCAGCGGGTCTGCAAGCGTTTGGCTTTGGCCAAGGCTGTGCGGCCACGGATTACGACAACGACGGATTCTGTGATCTGTTCGTCGCCAGTTATGGAGCCAATCAACTGTGGCACAACAACGGTGACGGAACCTTCCAGGATGTTACTCAGGAGGCCGGGGTCAGTGACGATCGTTGGGGAACCAGCGCCGCGTTTGCCGACCTGGATGGCGACGGCAATCCCGAGCTGTACGTGGTCAATTACGTCGATTGGACTCCGGATCGAATCACAACCCGGAGGATTCCCAGCCCGATGGATTTTCAGGGGTTGCCCGACCGCCTCTTTCGCAATTCGGGTGACGGCCGCTTCGAGTCTGTTGGAGCTGAAGCCGGCATCGCCATCGCTGGTGAGGGCAAGGGGTTGGCCGTCTCCATCGCCGACCTGGACGGGGACCGCCGGCCGGACATTTACGTCGCCAACGACACGACGCGAAATTTTCTGTTTCGCAATCTGGGCGGGCTGAAGTTTGCAGAAACGGGTGTCTTGAGCGGCTGCGCGGTGAGCCAGGATGGTTCGATCGGCAGCAGCATGGGAGTCGCCGTGGGTGACTACAACCGCGACGGCTGGTTCGATCTGTTCGTCACCAACTTCGCCGGAGAATTGCTGGACGCCTTGACCGGCCGCGGCCCCGACGGATTCGTGGCGAACAATGCCGAACTGGGCCTTGATCCGCTATCGCGTCCGCTCTTGAACTTCGGCATCGTTCTGGCGGACTTTGATTCCGACCTTTGGCCGGATCTGTTCTTCGCCAATGGACATCTCTGGGACGACACCGCCGCTGGCCACGAATACCGAATGCGTCCGAGCCTGCTGCGCAATGCGAGTGGAAAGCGCTTTCGCGATGTGTCCGCCGTGGCCGGAGACTATTTTCGAGAACGCTGGCTAGGACGAGCCGTCGCCGTCGGCGACCTGGACAATGACGGCGATGCGGATTTAGTCGTCACCCACATCGAGACACCGCCGGCATTACTTCGCAACGACAGCCGCCGCGCCGGCCATGTGTTGCGAGTGAAAATGATCGGCACACGTTCGGCCCGGCAACCTTTAGGAATGCGAGTCGATGTGGTCGTCGGAAACCAAACTATCGCCGCACACCTTCGATCCGGGGACAGTTTCCAAGCGTCCCACGATGACCGGCTGCTCGTTCCCGTCGGCAACGCAACAACGATCGACGAAGTCCGGGTTCATTGGCTGGGTGGCGAAACGGAAACTTGGACGAACCTTCCGGCTGACGAACTGAATTACTTGATCGAGGGTGTCGGCGATGCACGCCGCAGTCGTTAGCCGTCAGGGATGGTCGGCAACAGGTTCGTGACCGTTCCGGGTTCCCAACGCGGACCAGATGGCCGAATCAATGTGATTCGATTTCAGCTTCACAGCACCATCGGCGAAAAGAAAAACCGTTGCCATGGGGACGCTCTCAACATTGCTGAGGAATTCATGCTCTGCCCCGCGTTGCGTGGTGCCTGCACCTGCCGGCGCTGTATCTCGCGACAACGCAGTCTGCTCTTCCAAGACTGCCCCCGCTGTTGTCCGAGTCCCGATTGTCAGAAGTGCTGGGGAAGACTTGCTGATCCAGAAACGGAGTCAGATAAAACGGTCGGCGAGGGCGAGACGCCGCAGTCACAAGCTTTTCGACATCCACCGGCCGCGTCGAAACAGCAGAGCGACCAGAATCGCTCGCACCGTGTTGTCGCAGCACATGCCGATCCACGCGCCGATCAAGCCGCCGTGCAGCACGATGCCGCACAGGTAGGCCAACGTCAGTCGCACTCCGAAGACGCCCAGCAAATTGATCAGCATCGGCCGCCGAGTCTCGCCCGCGCCATGCAGCGCGAACGTGTAGACAATGGCCGTGACCAGCGATACTTGAAACAGCGCGTTGAATTGAAACGCCGGCACACCCACTGCCCGGACGTCCGCGTCCTTGTGCATCAACTCGTAGATCGGCTGGGCCGCGAAGAAGAACGCCGCCGTCAGCACGAGCGCCAGGATTCCGCATTGCAGGACCGCCTCGTGTCCCCCCGCGCGAGCACGTTCCGGTTGCTGCGCGCCGAGCGATTGGCCAACCAGCGTGGCCGCCGCCATCCCCCAGGCGCAGGCCGGCAAGTACGAGATCGCTTCGACCTGCATGCCGATCAGATGCGCCGCCATGATTGCGGTCCGCTCGGATTCGTGATCGCTCAGCCGCGCCACGATCATCAGAAAACCGAGCTGTCCCGACCAGCGCAACAAACCATCCAAGCCGGCAGGCAAGCCGACTCGCAAGATGCGCCGCGCTGGTTCGCCGCACAGCGAGACTTCGCGTGGAATGAGCCGCAGTCCGAATCGACCGCTGCTCAACACGCCTAACGTCAACAGACCGCCGATCGCTCGCGCCACGAACGTGCCGTAGGCGATGCCATCCAGACCCAAGGGAGTGATCCCCAACCGATCTGAGATCGACAACCATTCCGCCGGTCCAACGCCGCTGAGTACGGTCGTGATGATCACATTCAGGACGTTGACGAATCCGAGAATCATCATCGGCACGCGCATCTGTCCGCTGCCGCGCAACGCGGCGGCACCGGCGACCGTCAGACATGAGAAGAGATAGCCCGCGCCGTCGATTCGCAGAAACCGCACGACCATCTCGGCGGTCGTCCCTTCCAGCCGCATCAGCGCCGCGTAGGACGGAGCCGCGAACCAAATCAGCGCATAGACCGCCAACCCGACCACCGCCCCGATGGCTAAGGCTCGATTCGCCGCGCGGTTGGCCGATTCCAACTCGCCCGCACCCCAATGCCGAGCCACCACCGCGACCGTGCCCGTACTCACCAGCGAAAAGATGTTCGACGCCAACCAGCCGACATAGGCCGCCAAGCCCACCGCCGTCGTCGCCTCTTTGCTGAGGAACCCCGCCAGATAGATGTCGGTGAGTCCCACCAAAAAATACAAGAATTGCTCAACGAACACCGGCCATGCCAGCCGCAACATCGTCGAACGCAATGGCGCGGTCAGCAGTGACGAACCAGAGCCTACGTCGGCGGTCTGCGATCCCTCTTGCACGCTGCTACCTCACAAATCCATCGCCTCGCAGCCAGTCGATGGCGGACGAGAAGCCAGCGACCGTACGAGCGACGTCGCCTTCATCGTGAGCGGCGGAAGTGGAGCCAGCCCAGCCCATCCAATCGACTCCGCCCAGCAACAGTGCGCAGCGGAACGCCTGCGACAACGCTGCATCCTGTTTCGCGTCGAGCTTCCGCCAGTCGCCGGAGTACGGCAGGAATTCGTCACTCGTCGAACGTGGCCCGTCGTAGTTCGGCAGGATTTTGATCGCCGAGTAATCTCCATACGCGATCCAATTCAGACTCTTCTTGGCGAAGAGCGCGTTCAGCTCTCGGCGCAGCAGGGCGGCGATTTCGTTCGCGCGGCGGTTGGGTTGTCCCGTCGCGACAATCTCCAGCGCGGCGATGCCGGCAGCGGCGGAGAGCGGGTTGCCATTGTACGTCCCCGGATGCTTCATCTTCTTCCCGAATGAGTTGCCGAACGCCAACGCCTGCATCAAGTCGGCGCGGCCTCCGAGCACTCCACCAGGCAATCCTCCCGCCAGCACTTTCGCGAACGTGGACAGGTCCGGCTGAATGTCACAGATCTCTTGGAAGCCTCCCGGCGCGACTCGAAAGCCGGTGATGACCTCATCGAGAATAAAGATGATGTTCTTGTCGCGCGTCAGTTGCCGCACACCGCGCACAAAGTCCGGCCGAGCCGGTACGACACCCCACCGCGCGCCGTTTCCCTCATGCATCACACAGGCGGGCTGATGCTCGTCGATCGCGCGAGCCAACGCGGCGAGATCATTGGGCGGCACAATCACGATGTCGCCGGAGACGCCAATCGTCACGCCCGGCGTCGGGTAGTCTTCCACGTCGGGAGCTTCGCCGGCCAAGACGTTGGCCGGATGCGGCGGCTCGGACGAGATGATCACGGAGTCGTGCCAGCCGTGAAAATGACCAGCGAACTTGATGACCTTCGTCCGTCCGGTGGCGATACGACAGATGCGAATCGCCATCAACGTCGCTTCGGTACCGCTGTTCGTGAAACGCATCAATTCCACGGACGGAACCAGCCGGCGGACCCATTCGGCCCATTCGATTTCCAATTCGTGGCAGGCTCCGGGATGCGTGGATTTCGCCACTTGCTGTTGCACGGCCGCGACAATCGCCGGGTGCGAATGCCCCAGCAGCAACGCTCCGTGTCCGACCCAGTAGTCGATCAGCTCATGCCCATCGACATCGGTCTTCTTTGAGCCGAGCGCTTCCTTGGCAAAGATCGGAAACGGCTGCAAGTACCGCCCGTCGTGCGTGACGCCGTTGGGAAACAACCGCGAACTCCGTTCAAACAACTTCGCGGAGCCTGGGAATCGTTCACGATACGCCGCATCCAATCGACCGCTGTTTGACGCCGAAGCTGACATGACTTTCTCCCTCAGTGTTCCATCTTGAGATGTTGAATTCCGGTCGCACGATACGGAAATCGGCGCGATGCCGACAAGTCGCTGCGGCACTCGTCACTCGGCTGGCGAGTTCTTGAAATCGAGGTCTCTGTAGCCCGACCCCTTGTGGGTCGGATGATTTTTGATTCGGTGATGTTTGCGCAGAAACATCGAATCATCCGACCCACAAGGGGTCGGGCTACGGCTAGGTTGCGGGCGATTGATACGCAAAACGCTCACGCAAGCGCTGGGCTGCGGCGACGAGCCGTTTCAGTTTCTCGTAGGCTTCGTCAATAGTCGGCGGTTCGCCAGCGTCCGGTGCAAAGCCGCAGTCCGGGTTGAGCGCGATCCGCTCTGGAGCAATGACCGCCGCGCCGGTAGCGGCCAGTTGTTCGATCTGCTCGACCGATTGCAGGCATTCGCTGCGGACGTCGATCACTCCCAGGCCGGCACTCAAGTGCGGTGGCAAGAGAGTCAGATCGCTCAACTCGCCGGTCCCTTGGTAAGCGAATTCGAGATTGATGCGATCGACATGCAGCTCACGCAGCCGAGGCAACAGCGGCGAGTAGTTGCCGCTCACATCGCTGCGGCGTTTGTAGACGCTGTGGCAACAGTGCAAATGCACTTCGGCGGCCAATCCATCGACGATCCGATTGAGCGCCGCCACCGCCACGGGCAACTCACGTTCGATGTCCCACGCACGCCGCAACCGTTCATCATGAGTCTGACCGGCCACCAGCGCGGCATCGCAGAAATACGTCAGCGCTGGATCATCGAGCTGCACGATGTCGATCCCCGCCGCCACCAACGCCTGCGCCTCGCGAGCCAGGATGTCCGCCAAGTGATCCAGGAAATGCTGCAGCGTGGGATAAGCCTCGCGGCTGTAGTCCTCGTGCCAGTACCTCACGGCGATGAGGAATGGACTGGGCAACGCGAACTTGGTCACGCGATCGGTGTTGGCTACCAGGAATCGCGCGTCGGTGGCGAAGACGGACTCGCCATCGCGCATGCGGCGGACCACGACTTCGGTCATTTTCGTTTCGCCCTGATGCTCATAACGGCGAACTTTCTCAAAGCCGCCGATCCGCAACAAGAACTCGCGGATGTACTGCACTCGCCGCCATTCGCCGTCGCTGACCACGTCCATGCCAGCCAACTCTTGCAGATGGATGGCAAACCGCACGCAGTCATCCAACAACCCACCAAAGCGATCCGCCGACAATTCCTCGCGCCGCGCGAGCAGGTCGCGCACCATCTGCGGCCGAGGCAACGATCCAATTGGATGTGTGAAGAACAACGGCAACCGCCGCGTGCGTTCTGTTTGCATGACAAACCTCCGAGAACGATCCGATCGGGCAGTTCTACTTGGATTCTGCGCGGGTGTTCCCGTTCGCTTGAGAGTGACCGGTCCAACTCAGGTCACTGAAATCGACCAAGTTTTCGCGGGGCAATCCCAGACCACTCGGCAGCCTGGAAGTTTGTGAAAGAATGCCAATCCCACACGGCTGGGAACACCCGCGACTCCGCGTGCAACATGAATGCGGATCGAAGTCCCCAATGGTTGGCTTGTCTTGGGAGCCGTCAAACTCGCATCAACCGCAGCACAAAACAACGGCGACGAATGACCTCCAGCGTCCTTCCGAATGCGCAATGCTCGTCCAGAAAGCTTTCCATTTTGTTCCAACTCGTCAAACAGATGCGGCTCCAATTCAATGCCGACCCGCTGTTCTGGATCGACCAACCCCGTGTCAATCATCAATGACACCTGCAGGCTTCCCACCAACACGTCGATCCAATAGCGGCCATTCGCGGCACATTGCCAGGTTGCGGTGGCCATCAACGAACCTCTCCGCCGAAATCGTCGATGATCTCAAAGGCTGGCTCTTCGTCAGCGGGAAAGACCGCATAGTGCGCCGGCGGAGGGTCGAGCGACTGGATGGCCTGAACCGCATCCTCAAAATTTGCGGTGATGGCGATCAGCCTGCCAGCAGCGATCGCGGCATAATGGCCGCAGCCCGCCTGACGAATCTGCTTTCGATTCTCTTCGTAAGCCGTGCGATTCATTTCCAATTCGTCGTCAATTGTTACGGGGCGCATGGCGAAAACCTCCGACACGGGACGTCCACATGAAAACGAACGAATACGGTCGCCATCCTACCCAACCACCAAAGTCGCGTCACGCGGCACCCAACGTGATGGTGACGATGGCCACACCGAACCTCGAAAACTCACCACACCTAGAACTGCGGCCCTCAACTTCCTGGACCAATCAACGCTTGCCAACGTCATGCTTCGCAAACCAATCGAGCACTCGGCGCAGGACGTCTTCCTGGTGCGGGAGTTGTTTGATCGGGTGGCCTTCGTCCGGGTAGATGACCATTTGCGTTTCGACGCCGGCGGATTTCAAGGCTCGATAGAACATGCGGCCCATCGGGAGTGGACAGCGGCGGTCGTTGGCGGCGTGCAGGATCAGGGTTGGCGTCTGCACTCGCGACGCGAACGTCAACGGGCTGTGGTCGCGCATCGGTTGCGGGACTTCCCAAGGGAGGCCGCCGAATTCCCATTCGGTCCAGCTTTGGATGTCGGTCAGGCCCCACATGACGTTGAGATCGGTGACGGCGTTTTGTGGCACGGCGGCTCGGAATTGATTCGTCTGGCCGATCAACGAGCAGGTCGTGTAGCCGCCGTAGCTGATGCCGTAAACGAACTGCCGTTTCGCATCGACATGTCCTTCGCGGACCAAATGCTCGATGCCGGTGAGAATGTCTTGCATGTCTCCGCTTCCGAAGTCGAATCGGTCGGCGTCGATGAAGCGCTGGCCGTAGCCGGCGCTGCCTCGGTAGTTTGGCTGGAAGACGGAGTAGCCGTTCGCGGCGAAGACCTGCACGGCGAAGTCGAAGCCCAATGACGAGCGACTGTGTGGGCCGCCGTGCGGATACAGCACCATCTTGAATGGCGGTTTTGCGTTGGGCGTCGTCGGGCGAGTGAAGATGCCTTCGATGATTTTTCCGTCAAAACTCCTCCACGAGACCAGCTCACCTTTCGCGACGACGCGATCCTTCAAGTACGTATCGGCTGGCGGAGTCAGCTTGCGTCGCGCGGCCGCGAGCTTCGCTTGTTCGGGGCTGTGCGTTTCGAGATTCGATTCCGCCAACGCTGCGGAACCTTGGCTGAGGTCGATCACCTGTGTCTTGCTGCCAGTGCGATTGGGGGCCGTGAAAGAAATCTTCTTGTTCGTCAGCCAGCAGTCGCGCGGCAACGGAAAGGACGGCGGGAGATGCGGTGGCTGATCGGCCTTCGCTCCGTGGTGGTCGAACAGCACTCGCGAACTGACGCCGCCGGTCGTGAGGTCCATGACCATCAGATTGAAGACGTCGGCGTGCGAGCCTTGGCGCGGAACGCTCAGATGGACGAGCCGTTTGCCGTCGGGTGAGAGACGCGGTGAGACATCCGGGCCGATGTCGAATGTGAGTTGCCGAATCTGTGACGAACCCGCGCCGGACAACTCGATCTGCCAGAGATCGAAGTTGTGGTTGATGCTGTATCGCACCGACTCGCGGTCGGAGGTGCGGTTGGCGTGGACGATCAGCGCTTTGCCATCGGGCAGCCACTGCGGATCGCCGTACCACACGTCATCGTTGGTCACGCGCGTCACTCGCGTGGAGGCAACGTCGGTCGGTTGTTCGAGCAAGTCCGCGATCCAAATCTGAGCGGGCCGATAGCCTTCGTAGCCTTCGCCTTGATCCTCGCGCACGATCTGCACGTTGTTGTTTTTTTCGTCGGCCGTGCGCGGATCGACACCGTCGTCGGCGACGAAGACCAGCCGCTTGCCGTCTGGTGAGAAGCTGATGTGGCCGTAGAACGGATCGCTGAAGACTCGGCCGTAGGGCTTGTCGCGGCCGAACAGTGGGATCGCTTTGCCGCCGTTGGATGGCATCAGCCAGAGGTCGGTGGCCGGATCGGAGTACGGCGGGACCGGATCGAATGCCGGTTTGCCATCCGGGAACGGTCGCGTCGAGAGAAACACGATCCACTTGCCATCGGGTGACAGCAGCGGCGACCGTGCATCCGGTTCGCCCTCTTCGAGGACACGACGATTCGCCGCGTCCCCTTCGACTCGCCACAACGAGAATCGGAATGTCCGCGATGACCGCTCGGCCCAGCGTCTTGAATAGATCGCGCTGTCACCGCTCGGCGAGATCACCAAGCCCTGCGGCGCATCCGAGCGATACAGGTCGTCGATCGAAATCAGCGTCGGCTCCGCGGCGCGGATGGACGCGGCCGCGAGGAACCAGAACAGACAGAACCCCAGAATTCGTCGGTGTGCTGTGGCCATGAATTGTCTCCCGTTCGCGAGAACATGATTTTGTGTCCCATGATTCTGTGATTCATGAGGCGGAGGAGTGGCAAAATCATGGGGCACAAAATGATGAAGACAGTCCACGCTCTTGGCGAGCGTGGCTACCAAACATTCAAACCGGGTTCAATGAGCGCGATGCTGGATGTTGTCCGCGCCGCGTGAATAGACTCTCGCCGCGTCTGGATAGTGCCGCGTGTCATCGTTGTCGGAGGCGATCATGCTCAAGAGTTGCGGGTGGTTCACGTCGTTTTGCATTCTGTTGTTGTGCGGGCCAGTGAGTCACCTGTGGTCGGCGGAACGGACGCCGTGGACGACCTCGAAAGTGGTTGGCTCGCCGGAGCCGCCGGACCCGTATCGGTTGGAACTGGCGTATCCGAAGCTGAAATTGTTCGAGCCATTATCGGCGGCGGTTGTACCGGGATCGAAGCGGTTGCTAGTCGCCGAGCGGCCGGGGAAGATTTGGGTGCTGGATGGCTCGGCCAAGGAGCCGCAGCCGCAGCTTGTCGTGGACTTGAAGCGGACGGTGTATGGCATCGTGGCGCATCCGCAGTTTGAGAAGAATGGATTCCTCTACGTCACGAGCGTCGCTGATTCCGCGAACCCATCGCCGAAAGGGAGCCGGTTGTCTCGGCTGACGGTCGCGCGAGGTGAATCACTCAAGGCGGATGAGAAGTCGGAGACGACGCTGCTCGAATGGCCGTCCGGCGGACACAACGGCGGCTGCGTGCGGTTTGGGTTGGACGGGATGCTGTATCTCGTGACGGGCGACGGCAGCGGGATTGCGGATTCGTTGCAGACCGGGCAAGACCTGAGCGATTTGCTCGGTGCGATCCTGCGGCTGGACGTCGATCATCCCAGTGACGGCAAAGCGTATGGCATCCCGAAGGACAATCCCTTCGTCGGCAACGCGAAAGCCCGCGGCGAGATTTGGTCTTACGGGCATCGCCAAGTTTGGAAGTTTTCATTCGACGCGCCGACAGGCCAGATGTGGGCGGGCGAAGTTGGGCAAGACTTGTGGGAGATGGTCTATCTCATCCAGCGTGGCGGGAACTACGGCTGGAGCGTGCGCGAAGGTCTGCATCCCTTCCGGCCCGAACGTCCGAAGGGGCCGTCGCCGTTCATTGATCCGATCGTCGAGCACTCGCACACCGATTTTCGTTCGATCACCGGCGGCTGGGTGTATCACGGCAAACGTCTGCCGGAACTGGAGGGCGCGTACATCTACGGCGACTACGACACCGGCAAAGTCTGGATGCTCCGCTACGACGTGAAGACCAAGAAAGTCACCGAGCATCGGGAGCTGTGCGACACGCAAGTCCGCATCGTCGAGATCATCCAAGACACGGCCGGCGAGATCTTGTTTGTCGATTTCGCGGGAGGGGGCCTGCATCAACTCGTCCCGGTCCCGCCGAGCACTCAGCCGAAGGTGCCGTTCCCCAGCAAGCTCAGCGAGACCGGCCTGTTCGCGAGCGTCAAAGAGCACAAGCCGGCGGCAGGAGTCATTCCGTATGACGTCGTCGCCGCGCTGTGGTCGGACGGCGCGACGAAAGAGCGGCTGATGGCCGTCCCCGGAAACGCCCAAATCGAATTCGACGCGGTGACATACCCCGCCGAAGCGCCAGGGAACATGCCGGGCTGGCGCTTCCCTGACGGAACCGTGTTCGTGAAGACCTTCTCGCTCGAGCTCGAACCAGGCAACCCGAAGAGTGCGCGGCGGCTGGAGACGCGACTGCTGCATCACATCAAGATGCCCGGCAACGACGACGAGTACGGTGCTCAAGTCTGGAACGGCTACACCTATGTCTGGAACGACGAGCAAACCGACGCCGAGCTGTTGGACGCGAAAGGTTTGGACCGCGTCATCAAGATCAAAGACAAGTCGGCCCCGAACGGAATTCGCGAGCAGAAGTGGCACTTCCCCAGCCGCGCCGAATGCACGCTGTGCCACACGATGGCGGCGAAGTATGTGCTCGGCGCGACGACCGAGCAGTTGAACCGCAACTTCGATTTCGGCGATGGGAAGCCGAAGAATCAGGTGCGGCATCTGGCCGAACTCGGCTACTTCACGAAGCCGCTGCCGCCGGATCCTAAGGGCTTCCAGAGCGGGCTTGTCGATTACCACGATGCGCAGCAATCGCTCAACGCCCGCGCGCGGTCGTACCTCCACGCGAATTGCTCGCACTGCCACCGAAAGTGGGGGGGCGGCAACGCCGAATTCATTCTGCTGGCACCGTTGCCGCTGGCGGATACCGGCACGGTCGGCGTGCGGCCGGGACAAGGCTTGTTTGAGTTGTCTGATCCAAAGGTGCTCGTCCCCGGCGACCCCGCGCGGTCAATGGTTCTGCATCGCATGAAGAAGACCGGCCTCGGCCGGATGCCGCACATCGCCAGCAACATCATCGACGCCGAAGCGGTCGAATTGATCGAACGCTGGATTCGAGCGATTCCCAAAGAACCGTAGTGAGAAAGCCGTACCGCGACCGTTAGGGAGCGGCCCGCCGTGTTGAAGACAGGCCGCTCCCTAACGGTCGCGGTACGGCTTTGAGACCACCGTCAAGATCTGGAGACTTCATGTTCGACCTTCCCGCGATTCAACAGGCTTTACAGCGATTCGGTTTTGATGGTTGGTTGCTGTACGACTTTCGTGGCAGCAATGTGCTGGCTCGGCGAGTGCTGGGCATGGGCGAGATGCCGGTCACGTCGCGGCGTTTTTTTTACTGCGTGCCGGCGCGCGGTGAGCCGATGCGACTGGTGCATCGGATTGAAACCGGTGCTCTCGATCACTTGCCGGGATCGAAAACGGTCTATCTCAAATGGCAAGAACTTGAAGCCGGCATCGCTCAGTTGCTCAGCGGCATGAAGCGCGTCGCGATGGAGTACTCGCCCCGCAACGGCAACCCCTATGTCTCTCGCGCTGATGCGGGGACCGTCGAGTTGGTGAAGTCGCTGGGGATCGAAGTCGCATCATCAGGGGATTTGATTCAGCTCTTTGAGGCGGCGTGGGACGATGACCAGATCCAATCGCACTTCGCGGCAGAGCAAGTCACCGACAGCGCGTATGACGTCGCCTGGAAGTTCATCGCCGATGCGATCCGGTCGCGCGGCGAGACGAATGAAATCGCGGTGCGGGACGTCATCATGGATCACTTCGCTCGAAACGGCGTGACGACGTATCACCCGCCGATCGTCGGCGTCGGCCCGAACTCCGGCGATCCGCACTACGAGACCGGCACCGGCGCGAACACGACGATCCGGCGCGGCGACTTCGTGCTGATCGACTTGTGGGGCAAGCTCGATCAACCGCGTGCTGTCTACAGCGATCTGACACGCACCGGCTTTGTGGGCGAGACCGTGCCGGCTCGCATCGCCGAAGTGTTCGCGATCGTCGCCGCGGCTCGAGATGCCGCGATTGCGTGTGTGAAGTCGGCCTTCGCGGCGAAGCGGCCTCTGCAAGGTTGGGAAGTCGATGACGCCTGCCGAGCGGTCGTCGTCGCGGCTGGTTACGGCGATCGCTTCGTACATCGCACCGGACACAGCATCGGCCAGGAGGTTCACGGTAACGGGGCGAACATGGACAACCTCGAAACGCACGAGGAACGACTGATCCTGCCACGCACCTGCTTTTCGGTCGAGCCGGGAATCTACCTGCCGGAATTCGGCGTCCGTTCGGAGATCAACGTCTTCGTCGATCCGCAGAGCCAGGTGCATGTCACGGGCGGAGCGCTGCAAACAGAGGTCGTGGCGATCCTGGCCTGAGGACGGGGATCTTCCTGTCCCATATCCGTCCGGGCTTCCCAAGCCTTGCGGACTCCCACATTGCGCATCTTTCCTATTTTGACACTTCTCGGTTGAGATTCATTGCTGTATTTTCTCCCAGCAATGTTGCGCACCTGGCTGCCGGAATTGGTTGGGTCGGTGACGCAACTCACTTCTCAGATTTAGCCACCGAGTGATCCGTTTCTCCAAATCTCACGTCGAAAAGGAAGCAACATGAAGAAGCTCTTGTGGGTCAGTCTCGCCGCCGTCGGACTATTGGGCATCCCCAGCAGTCCTGTCTCCGCCGATCACTGTTGTCAGCCGGCCTGTCCGGCTCCCGCCACCTGCATGGTCGAGCGGACCGTGCTGGTACCGCACATGACGATGGAGACTCGAAAGGTCTGCGTCACCGAGTGCCGTCCGGAAACACACACTCGCAAGATCACTGTTTGCAAGATGGTCGAAGAGCGGAAAGAAGTCGCATACGAATACTGTGAATGGCACCCGGAGGCGCACACTCGCCAAGAGACGTATCAGGTCTCGGTGCCGGAGTGGAAAGACGTGACCACCGAATACACGGTGATGGTCCCGCACACGGAGAAACGCCAAGGAGTTCGCAAAGTTGCCAAGTGTGTCGCGTCCACGGAGAAGCGGACCGTCTGCGAGCAAGGCGGACATTGGGAAGATCGCTCCGTCCAAGTGCAGACGTTCGTGCGCGGCTGTGACGCTTGCGGCCGTCCGACCTGCTGCCCGCAAATGACGACCTGCACACAAAAGGTCTGGGTGCCGGAAGTCATTCAGAAGGAAATCGACGTCACGGTCCACAAAGTTGTCTGTGAAGATCAGCCGTTCGAGTACGACGTGACCGTCTGCAAGCCGGAGACGCGAACCTGCACTCAGAAGGTATGCGTCCCCAAGTGCGAAACGCGCACTCGCGACGTGCAGTACTTCGTCCACGTCGCACATAAGAAGACCGGCACGCGCACGGTCGTCTGCTGCAAGCCGGTCATGGAAGAGAAGGAAGTGCAATGCACCGTGATGGTGCCGTACAAGGTCGAGAAGGAAATCCAAGTCTGCGTCTGCCACATGGTCGAGAAGAAGATTCAAGTCACGGTCTGCTGCCCGACTCCGGTGTGCGCACCCGCTCCGACTTGTTGCGTGGCTCCGGCTCCGAGCTGCTGTCAACCGGCAGCCTCATGTTGTCGCCCGGCTCCCAGTTGCTGCCGTTGACAATGGTTGATTGATAGGAATGAATTCTTGAAAAGCAAAACCCAGGCTCGTGCGAACGAGTCTGGGTTTTTTGTTGCGCCGCCACCCCGCTCGCCGGGGTGGTTCCCGCGCTCTGCAGCTACGGGCCACGAACGCTCAGCAATGCTTCGATCGTGGCGTCTTTCGTTCTTTCACGCCGTAGCTGCAGAGCGCGGGAACCACTGGGACAAGCCCAGTGGCGAAATTTCAGAAGCATCACTCGCGGTCAAACGAATGATCCCACGGTGCGGGAGCGTTGCCGGAGACTTTGACTTCGTCGATTTTGTAACGGCATTTTCCCAGCAACTGTTCCGGCTTGTCGAAGTAACTGTCGAGCAATCCTTTGACCTCTGGTTCAATCGGAACGCGGTCGTCTCGCCGTTGGAAGTGAGACAGGGCCAAGATGCGATAGGTGCCGGGCGGCAGCGCGGTTGATTCAAAGTAACCGGCGTCATCGACCGTCGCGACATCGCCGCCCAGAGCTTGCAAACTGGCTGCCGCGAGCTTGCTGTCGGTGTCAGTCAATGTGTCGGCGTCTGTGGCCCGAAAGCCCGTGATGGGTAGCTTGGTCGTGCCACTTCGTTTCTCAGGCAGCAGCAACACACGCGAGCCGCGATCGGGACGCCGCTCACCCGAATCGCTTTGAAACGTGATGCGACCGCGCACGGCGAGGGACTTGGAATTCCCTGCGGTCGAAGCGACGGGAGCGTCCTTGCTCACGAGAGCCTTCTCACCAGGCCCATTGGAATCTTTCACCGCAGCTCGATCCCAGCGACCAGCGCCAAACCCGACGATGAATCCGATCAACACGGCAATCACGATGCGGCTAGTCCCCGCGCGTTTGACCGCGATGTGTCGATCGGCTGCCCGGCCGAGCGGCATTTCAAGATCGACGACCGGTTGTTCGATCGCCGGATCGCGCGCCGTTGGCAGGTTGGCCAGTGCGGAGAGCTCTTGCATCGAAGCGACCGGCGCGGGCTTGCGCGAATCGTGGACTTCAATCGGGATCGGTTTCGGGGCCTGGACTGGCTCGACGCGAATGGGCACCGGCGCGGGGGGCGGTGCGATCGGCAATGCGGCGGCTTCTGAGGGGGTCTTCGGAGGGGTCTGCTTGTCACTGAGTTCGACCACCATCTCCGGTTCGGCGAGTGCGGCATCGTCGCGGCCAAGTGACGCGAGTTCCTCCAGTGCGGTGGCGAGCTTCGAGTCTTTGAAGTTCAGCTTCAATTCCGGCATCGGCTGAACTTTGCCTTCCGGATCGGGAACGCGAATCGTCCGGCCGCACGTCGGACAGTCCACCAGCATTCCCGCCTTGTTGTGCGAGATGCCCAAAAACTGCCGACAGTGATCGCAACGAAACTTGATGGGCATGGGAAGAGATTTGAGATTTCAAATTTGAGATTTGAGATGGGCAATCGCGGCGTTTACGGATTGGGCGTGGAATTGGAGTCAGTCTCTTGCATCGCTCGCCACGCCAGCAGCGCGACCAGCGAAACAAAATCAATCACCCACGCGCTGGCTGCGACCAGGAACACGCCCCAAACGCCGGACGCTCCACCGTCGTCACCCACGGCCCGCAAGACCAACGAGATCGCGCACGCCAGCAACGCGACGAACGTCAGCACCGCTCCCGTCCAAAACAAGCGGCCAATCCAGAATCGTGAGTGCTTCATAAGGTCATCATCGCCGGGTTCGTTGTTCTTGACTGACTGCTGGCACCACGCCGCAGAGAGCCGGAAATCGCGAACTGGGCAACATCTTCCGCCCCGGCTGTGTGACGTCAAGCCGCGAGCCTCTCGGAACCAGTTCTTCCAAGACATTGCCCGGCGTGACCGATAGACTGCCCCGCCAGTGACTGAGAGGCTGTCCGAAAAGCCTGTAGCCCGACCCCTTGTGGGTCGGAGGATTTTGAATGAGCGACGTTTCCGAGGGAAATCGAATCCTCCGACCCACAAGGGGTCGGGCTACAAAAACAAAAACGACTTTTCGGTCAGACTCTGAGTGTCGGTAGCTCGCCCGCACCGCATCGAAAAACTGGAACTCCATCGTGCCACTCACCGGCACCAACGCACCATGAACGTCGACGACTTTCTAAAACGCGACTTGAATCGACGGCAGTTTCTAGGCAAGAGCGCTCAGAACGCGGCCGGGGTCGCGGCAGGCATGGTCGGTCTGGCGGGAGCTGCAGCACTGGCTCAAGGGTCGGCTGCGGAACGATTGCATGTCGCGGTCATCGGCGTCCGGAATCAGGGTAAGGCGTTGGCCAGCGGTTTCGCGTCGCTGAAGGACGCGAACGTCGTGACGCTGTGTGACATTGATGAGAACGTGTTGCCGGCGGCCGTGCAGGCGGTGCAGAACGTTCAAGGGACGACACCGCGAATCGAACGGGACTTCCGCAAGGTGCTCGACGATCCGCGAGTCGATGCGGTCGTGATTGCGACGCCCGATCATTGGCACGCGCGGATGACGACGTTGGCCTGTGAAGCTGGCAAGGACGTGTACGTCGAAACGCCCGTGTGTCATCGCGGTGGTGAAGCGGCGGCGATGATCGCAGCGGCTCGGCAACATCAACGCATCGTCGCGGTCGGCTTGCCGCAGCGGAGCGGGTCACACTTTCAATCAGCGATCCGGCTGGTGCAGAGCGGGCAACTCGGCAAGGTGACGCTTGCGAAGGCTTGGTTCGTGCAACGCCGGCAACCGCTCACGCCGGCCGTTGCGAACGATCTGCCGATGGGAGTCGATTTCGATTCCTGGCTTGGTCCTGCACCGCAGCGAGCATTCCTTGCGAATCGCTTTCATTATCACTGGCGCTGGTTCTGGGATCACGGAGCCGGAGAGCTCGGCGCATGGGGTTCGCAGTTGCTCGATGTCGCCCGTTGGGGCTTGGAAGTCTCATGGCCTCAGCGAGTCTGTGCGACCAGCGGCCAGCGAATCATCGCCGATGACGCCGAGACTCCCGATTCGCTGCATGTGCAATTCGACTGCGGCGACAAGACGGTCCTCTGGGAACATCGCACCTGGAGCAATCACGCTCCCGAAGGCCGTACCGCCGCCGTGGCGTTCTTCGGCGAGCGGGGCACGCTGGTCGTCGATCGGGGCGGCTGGAAGGTGTACGACTCGAAAGAACCACTCACGTCCGATGCCAGCGAATTAGCCGTACCGCATCTGGCCGATTTCATCGCGGCCGTCAAAGAGCGTCGCGCTCCGATCGCGGATTTGGAGACCGGCACTGTGTCGGCCGGATGGGGACAACTCGCGACGATCTCACATCGACTGGGACGCGAGCTGATGATCAATGCCAACGGTCAGCCGGTAAGCGATGACGCGCTTGCGTTATGGCGTCCGGCATCAGGCGAGGTCGTGTAGCGATCAAACGTAGCCGAGTCACTCCGTGACTCGATTCGAGTCACGGAGTGACTCGGCTACTTTGCGGCGTCGCCGCCTTAGCGGTCTTCATCCCGCGCCGGCGTTCCGTTGAGCTCAATGGTTGCGTCGTTCCAATTGTTATCGTTCCAGCCGAGCTTGTTGTACCGGCGGCCTTGATTGAGGCGGTTGTAAGCGTTCGCCACGTCGATCAATTCTCCGCTGACCGCGTAGGTCACTTCCGTCAGTCCCACGACCATTCCTAAGCAGACGATGGTCGCAATCAAAATCAATTCCGAAGTGATCACGAAGCCGCCTTCGTCGTCGAACAGTTTTTTCAGCAGAGCACACATCGCACACCTCGCTTGCAGACCGAGTCGTGAGGGGAAACGTCCTCCAACGGACGGGCAACTCTAGGTCGCGATTTCGCCACGCGGCGGACGCGGCGGCTGGCCAAGTCCACAATGTGGTCCGGTTGCAACGATTGCTCCCAGGCGATCAGCCCGAGAGCACTTCGCTTGAGCGGAATGGCGCTAGCCACCGGTAATTCGGGATCGACGTCTTCCGGCGAATGACCGGCGGCTAGCGCTCAACGGCACTCACTTTGTCGTCAAAGTAGCAGGCACATTCCATGTGCCATCGGGGCTTCCCAGGCTGACGGCACATGGAATGTGCCTGCTACTTCCCAAAGCGAGTGCCATTGGGCTAGCGCCGTGCCGCTCACAAAATGAGCGCCATTGGGCGAGAGCCACCAGTGCCGGAGTGTTGAGTTTCACGGCTCCCATCCAGCGGCTATCGTGTCTCTGGCTCGTAACTGCTGTTACTCTGGCGGAAGCATTGATCGCGGACCCGGAAGCGAACGAACCGGCGAGGTAAGTTGATGACCGAGCCTGGTGACCTGCCGACACCAGACTCGAAGACTCCGTCGGCTGCCGCGACTGATCTGCCGTCATCACCGGTTGTGCCCTCGTTGGCCGAGACGAACCCGCAGACGTTTATTCACCAGACGCTGTCCGAGTCGGGGGACGAGGCGTCTCAAACGAGTGTGAAGAAGCCCGCCGAAGTCACGGTCGGCTCGAAGCTGGGGCCGTACCTGCTGGTTCGCAAGCTGGGCCAAGGGGGCATGGGAGCCGTCTATGAAGCTCGGCACACGAAGCTCGACAAGACGTTTGCGTTGAAGGTGCTGCCGCCGGGGTTCGCAACGAACGCCGCCGCGCTGTCGCGGTTCGAGCGGGAGATGATTGCGGTCGGCAAGCTCGATCATCCGCACATCATCCGGGCCACGAACGCGGACGAATGGAACGGCACGCATTACCTCGTCATGGAGTACATCGAGGGGACCGACCTGTCGGTGTTGGTCAAAGAGCGCGGCGTGCTCTCCGTGCGCGATGCTTGCAAGGTGATTCGGCAGGCCGCGCTGGGCTTGCAGCACGCTCACGAGCATGGCCTAGTGCATCGCGACATCAAGCCCTCGAATTTGTTTCTCACGAAGAGCGGCCAAGTGAAACTGCTCGACTTGGGTCTGGCAAGACTCGGCGGTGATGACCAAGAGAACGCGGGGCTGACCTCGTCGGGGCAGATGCTCGGCACGCCCGACTACATGGCTCCGGAGCAGTGGGACGACACCCGCTCGGCCGATGCTCGAGCGGACTTGTACTCGCTGGGCTGCACGCTCGGTTATTTGCTGACGGGCAAAGCTCCGTTCGACACCGGCAAGGTCCGTTCGTTCCTGCACATCATGAAGGCGCACTCGGAGACCTCGCCGCCCGACCTGACGAAACTCCGAAACAGCGTCCCCGCCGAGTTGAACGCGCTCTTCCAACGCCTGCTGGCAAAGAATCCCGCCGACCGCTTCCAAACCGCCGCCGAAGTCGCCACCGCGCTGGAGCCATTCACGCGTCGCACCGAAGCTCCGCGTGACAAGCCATCGGCGACGGACATCCTGAGTCCCACCGCATCGTTCCCGAATCCCGAACCCGCCTCAACAGAAGTGACGAACGACAATCACGCCACTGGGCTTGCCCCAGTGGTTCCCGCGCTCTGCAGCTACGGTCAAGTCGATTCACAAACCCACCCCCTAGCTGCAGAGCGCGGGAACCACCCCGACAAGCGGGGTGGCGGGATTTCGAGCGGCGAGATTTCGAGTGGCGGCAGCGTGACCGAGTCT
Source organism: Planctomyces sp. SH-PL62 (assembly GCA_945893045.1). GTDB lineage: Bacteria > Planctomycetota > Planctomycetia > Planctomycetales > Planctomycetaceae > SXKJ01. The sequence goes on along the minus strand of CAMDEA010000031.1, from coordinate 23,854 downwards.
CTCAGCGTTCCAGCCAGCGCGCCTCGCGGAACAAGCCGACGACGCTGGCTCATCGCCGCCAGTCTCCTCGCGTTCGCGGTGATCTTCGGCATCACACTCAAGCTCACGAACAACAACAGCACCGCCTCGAAGGTCAAACACACCACCACCCCAATCGAAAATCAAAAATCGAAAATCGAAAATCCCCCGGGCTGGCACGGTTGGCCCGCTGACGCTCCGCCGCCGGCGATTGCGCCGTTTGATGCCGAGCAAGCCCAACAACATCAGGAGGCGTGGGCCAAGTACCTCGGCGTGCCGGTCGAGTACACCAACTCCCCCGGCATGAAGTTCCGCCTCATCCCGCCCGGCGAGTTCTTGATGGGCAGTACGAAGGAGGAGATTGAGGCGACCCTCAGGGTTCTTGACGCAAACAACAAGTCCCAGCAGGAAGTTTTCAAGAGTGCAGGTCCGCAGCACAAGGTCATCCTAACGCAACCCACCTACCTCGGCGTTAATGAAGTGACGCAGGCTGACTACGAACAGGTGATGGGAACGAACCCGTCGTACTTCGCTCCCACGGGGCAGGGCAAAGATCTGATCGCGGGTATGGACACGAGCAACCTCCCGGTGGAGTCGGTGAGCTGGAACGACGCCGCCGAGTTTTGCTCAAAGCTCAGTCAGCAGGAGAAGCTCAAGCCGTTCTATTACCGGGCCGGCACGACGGTGACGCCACTGGATGGGGCGGGCTACCGCTTGCCCACGGAAGCGGAATGGGAGTTTGCCTGCCGCGCGGGGACGACGACTTGGTACTGGAACGGCGACAAAGACGAAGACTTGGTGCGAGCCGCTTGGGTCGTTACGAACTCCGGCGGACGGACGCATGCGGTGGGTGAACTGAAAATGAATGCGTTTGGACTTTTCGACATTCAGGGAAATATCCTCGAGTGGGTGCAAGACTCGTGGGAATCGTCTTACTACGGGCAGTTTCAAGAAAAGCCCGCACTTGATCCGAGCGGCCCATCTTCCTCCGGATACCGTGTATCTCGGGGCGGCGTTTGGGAACACCACGCATGGGAATGCGGTGCGTCGTTTCGCTGTATTGGCGATGCGTCGTACCGTAACAACCTCGAAGGTTTTCGTGTGTCGCTGGTAGTGGGCGCGGTGCGTAAGACGTTGAAGGTGTTAGGCCCGGCGAAGTCGAACCGTCCAAAAGCCTCGGTGACGGACGGCTCCACATCATCGACAGTGAAACCACTCACGCCGCTGCCGCAACTGGACCTCGACGAGACAGATCCGTTGCCGGGGTGGGAGTTGCCGGCGGGTGCTCCGCCGCCGGTGGTCGCGCCGTGTGAGCCGACGCTGGCGAAAGAGCGGCAACAACTGTGGGCCGAGTTTCTCAAACGCCCGGTGATCGAAGAACTCGACGTCGCCAGGGTGGCACGCCCTGACCATCGGGAAGGGCGTGGCGAGCGGCCAAAAGGCGAGAACCAAAAGGATTCTGACCACGCCCTTCCCGATGGTCAGGGACGTGCCACCCAAAACGCGACAACGCTCAAATTCGCCCTCATTCCGCCGGGGGAGTTTCGCAAGATCTTCACGCGGCCGCGCGATCCGGCGATTGAGCCGGACATGCCGGTGCGGCGGTTCCGCATCACCCAGCCATACGCGCTGAGCACCACCGAAGTCACCTGGGACCAGTTCCGCCAGTTCGTCGAGGCCACCGGCTACCAGACCGAAGCCGAAACCAACGGACTCGGCGGACGCGATCGCGAGTTCAAAGCCGATCCGAAAATCAACTGGCGCACCCCCGGCTGGAAACCCGCTCCGAACGAGCCGGTCACGCAAGTCACCCCGCGCGACGCGGAAGCGTTCTGTGCGTGGCTGACTGTGGCGCACGCGGCTCGCGTGCAAGCCTCCCAACCGAATCCGGACGGCACGGAGAAGATCGAGAAGGCCAAAGACAAAGAGGTGAAAGACGGAGACAAGAAAGACACAGACGCACGCGAGCCGCGTGCGCCACAAACTATCTACCGTCTCCCGACGGAGGCGGAATGGTTGCACGCTTGCCGGGCGGGGAGCGTGTTCAAGCACGTCGTCGGCCCCGAGCCGCAAGACCTGGCCGACTACGCCTGGACCCAGGAATTCCTCGACCCCAACCCCCAAGCCAGCCCGCTGCATCTCGTCGGCCGGAAAAAGCCCAATCCCTTCGGCCTGCACGACACGCTCGGCAACGTCTGGGAGTACACGCGCGATTCGTTGGCACGAGCGCAACTGCCGTATCTGCCGACGAACGATCCGCTGAGCAACGGCCCCAGCTCGATCTTGGGAGTCGGTTGGAATCAGGCGCGCGGCACCGTCCACCCGGATTGGAGCCACGATTCCGCGCACTTCACCTGGAATGAGACGCCGCAATCCAACCTCGGCTTCCGCGTGCTGAAGCAATTCGATGGCGACCCGCTGCCGGGTCCGCTCGACAGTCCGCTGGTGCTGCGCGCGGGCCAGCCGATGAGCGTCCACGCGCTGGTCCCGCGCCCCGAACCGATCCCCGGCCTGCAAAGCTGGTCGATCGAACTCGCCGGACGGCACAGCGGACAACCGACTTTCGCAATCGCAGCGAGCCCCAAGGGCGACCTGATTGCCACCGGAAATGATTTTGGCAAGATCAGTCTGTGGGACCGCGACGGCAACTACCAACGCGCCCTGCTCGGCAACGAGGGACTTGTGAGTTCGCTCGATTTCTCGCCCGATGGCCGCTGGCTGGCCTCGTGCGAAAAGATTCTCGCAGCACGGCCCGTTGGCGGTTACACAGCGCGAGTCTGGAATGTCGAGACCGGCGCGTTGCATTCAGTCATTCCGATTCCCGGGTGGGGCTATCGCATCAAGTTCTCACCCAGCGGCGAGCAACTGGCGATTGCCGTGGATCAAGTGTCGTTGATCGTGGCTGATCTCCGAAGCGGCCATACCGTGAGTCGCGACACTGGCGGCGGTACGCAATCTGTGGCTTGGGCTCCAGACGGTACTGAACTGGTTTGTTGCCACCGTGATGGTCGTCTTCGCGTCTGGAATACGAGGACGTTTCGAGTCCTGCGCGAGGTCGAAGCTCCGGCGTCCCAGTCGCTCGAATGGTCTCCGGATGGCCAATGGCTCGCGCTGCGACACAGTGATGGGAAAGTCGCGATCCGCGACGCGAAGACGTTGAAACTCACGCAGACATTCGGCTCGGATGTCCGCTCGGAATCGTCTCATCCGCTGGCGTGGTTGCCCGACAGCCAGCGGCTGGTGGTGATGCAGGGAGGATTGCTATCGGGAGTTTTCAATGCGACGACTGGCGAGCAACTCGCCAAGTTCGATCTCGTTGGTTATGTCGTCGCCGTCTTCGACGAAGGCAAGTAAGCCGTCGTTGAGAACGGTGGCCGATTGCACTTCTACGACACGTCCACCGGCTAGAAGCTCCGCGAAGGGAAGGAACGCGGCGGAGCGGGTGGGTGGACGACGCTCGCGCCGAATGGCAGCGAAGTATTCACAACGTGGCAAGCCGATGTGCGTGTCTTTGACTCCGCGACGGGTACCGAACGTCGACGACTACGCGACGTGTTCCCCGCACATGGTTTCAACGCGACTCCCGCCCCCAACGCTTCACTGCTCGCCGCGTTTCATTCGGGTTTACCAACGGCACTCATCGTGGATGTACAAACCGGCGCGAGCCAACACGAGTTGTCGCACGGCCAAGGCACCGTGATGCGCGTGGTGTGGTCGCCCGATGGGAAATGGCTGGCGACCGGGGCGACCGACAAACTGGTCCGCGTGTGGAACGTCGCCACTGGGAAGATCGAGCACGAACTCGCCGGACACACGGGGACGATCTGGAGCCTCGCCTGGTCCCCCGACGGCACCCGCCTCGCCTCGGCCGCCGAGGACAAAACCGTCCGCCTCTGGAATCCCCTCGCGGGAAAACTCGTCGCCACCTACGACCAGTTCCCTGAAGCGATGCACGTCTATCCCAACCATAAACTCGACGCACTCGCCTGGACTACGGACAGCCGCTGGCTGTGGATCGCGCTGACGAACAACATCGTGCCGCTCGACGTGGAGACCGTCACGTTCGGCCCGCTGGAGAATTTTTCCAACGGCAACGTCATAACATTCCTCAACACGTCCCCCGACGGCCAGCGGCTGCTCGCGCGGGAAGGCTACGGTTGGACGTTCGTCCGCGGCCGAGACGCTCAGGACCGCCGCCTGCTCGGCCAATACCTGGGCATGACCGCGCAGTGGCATCCCGACAGCCGCCGCTTCCTGGGTTGGGAGTACGCCTACGGCACGGTCGGGTTCGACGTGGAGACGAACCGCCGGCTGGGCCTGCTGTTCCCGTGGCTGACCGGCGACCACTGGCTCTGCCTCGGCCCCACCGGCCACTACCGCGGCAGCCCCGGCGTCGAAGACCAAATCGTCTACGTCGCCATGCTCCCCGACGGCTCCCAACGCACCTACACCCCCGCCGAATTCGCCAAACAGTTCGCCTGGAAGAACGACCCAGAGAAAGCGGAGTTGTTAGGGAAGTAGCCGCGTTCGCCAGAACGCGGGGGGGGGCGCGACGTCGCGTATCCACTCGAGGGCACCCGACCCCTCAGGCGAAACTGTGATACATTCCCGCCCTTTGCCCGTGGGTCTTCAACGAGGCTCGGCGTTTCCGAAAGGCCGGGCCTCTCAACTTCAGAGAATTCTTGCTTCGATGTCGTCTCATTTTCTGTTCGTCGTCTGCCAAGTCGGTTCCGAAGCCACGGTGAAAAACGAGGTCGCTCGAAAGCATCCGAGCTTTCGATTTTCGTTTTCGCGGCGCGGGTTTCTGACGTTTCGTATTCCCGACGAGGTCGCTCGTGATCGCAAGTTTGAGTTGAACTGCGCGTTCGCTCGGACGTGGGGATTCTCGTTGGGAAAGGCGGTCGGAACCGACGGGCAGCAGTTGGCTCGCGACTTTTGGAAGCCGTTCGTCGAGCGGTATCCGGCAGAGGTGTTGGCTCAGTTCCAACATCTGCACGTCTGGCAGCGCGATCGGTTCGTTCCGGGGGACTCCGATTTTGAACCGGGAATCACTCCGCTGGCCGAGGGGATCGGCGAGCTGATCTTGGAGCAACAGCCGGATGTGAGCATCGCTGACCACCAACTCCATGAGCCGGAGGGCGCTAGCCCCCGGTTGGATGTGCCCCTGAAACCGGGGGCTAGCGCCCTCCGGCTCACAAGCAACAGCGCCACATGGTCGCTGCCGCTCAATGAAGACGCGCAGGTGGATGACCGCGTTTTGGATTGCGTCATCGTCGAACCAAACGAATGGTGGTTTGGTTGGCATCGAGCCAATACCGTCGAGACTCGCTGGCCGGGAGGTGTCCCGGACGTGGACTCGCCGGAGAACATGGTCTCGCGAGCGTACCTCAAGATTGAGGAAGCCTTGCGCTGGTCCGAGTTCCCCATTCAGTCGGGGGATCGGTTTGTCGAGATCGGCAGTTCACCGGGCGGCTCGTGCCAAGCGTTGTTGGACCGCGGTTGCATCGTAACGGGCATCGACCCCGCTGAGATGGACCCGCTGCTGCTGGCCAATCCAAACTTCACGCATCTTCGATCTCGCGCGAAGAAGGTCGAACGCAATGACTTTCAATCCTTTCGCTGGCTGGCAATGGATGCGAACGTCGCTCCGAAATACACGCTCGACACAGTGGAAGCGATCGTGACTCAACCAAACGTGCGGATCGAAGGCTTGTTGCTGACGCTTAAGCTGACCGACTTGGCTCTGGCCGCCGAGCTGCCGTTGTTCCACAAACGGATTCGATCGTGGGGCTATCGAAGCGTGCGTGCTCGGCAACTGGCGTTCAACCGGCAAGAGGTCTGCGTGGTGGCGACGAGTAGGATGGCCGCCCTCGGCCGTCCCAATTCATGAACAAGACAACGCACGACGGCCGAGGGCGGCCATCCTACGACGAACGAGGTCCGCTCACGAAAGGGCTGTCATTCAAAAAGTATCGCAACTTCAACTCGTGGCCTGACGTCACTCCGATGCGCGGCGAGACGACGATCTGCTGATCGCGGACCACGACCTCGTCGCCCTGTTCGATCCAGATGCGAGTCCCGCGCGTGAGATCCCAGCCATCCAAGCGACGGTCAACGGCGAACGCTTCGCAGAGTCGAGCAGGGCCGCGTGCCAGATCAATCGGCAAGCAATGGCGGCGTTGCTGCATGACTTCGATCCCGCTCAGCGGCATCACCGCTCGAATGAGTACGGCGCTGGCGATGCCGCGTGATTCCGTCACGGCATTCAGGCAATGCCGAGCGTGAATCGGATAGACGTACAACAATCCCGCGCGGCCAAACATCGTCGCGTTCTTGCGAGTCCGCCCGCGATAAGAGTGCGACGCCGGGTCGTCCGCGGCGAGATAGGCTTCGGTTTCAACGATGACGCCAGAGCAGAGTCCCTGCGATGTTCGGCGAACGAGTTTGCAGCCGATCAATTCGCACGCGACTTGCCTGGGGTCGCGGGCGTAGAAGTCTCGAGTCAGTGCGCCCATGAAGATTTGCCGCTCGTCCAATTGACGGTCTGCCCATGAGTCCGACGCGCTACTTCGCGTTCAGCGGCGGAACGGGCAGTCGCCACACATGCAGGTCGTGGTGTTGGTCGTATTCGGATTGCGTGGTCAGCCGCCAGCCGGCTCCGGTGACGAGCGTGCGGAAGTCGGGGCTGACGGCTCCTTGGCCGGTGCCAAGCATTTCGGTGGTCGCTTCGTCGAATTTCTCAAACGTGCTGCCATCCCACAGGCGGATCGCTTTGTCATCGCCAATCGTCAGCAGCCAGCGGTCGTTGTGCAGCGGGAAGATGCCGGTCGTAGCGATCCCCTTGCCGGGATGAGCGGCCCAGCGTTTCAACTCTTTGCCGGTCTCCAGCGACCAAATCCGCACGAGGTTGTTGTCGTGAACGCTCGCGACGCGCTGACCGTCGGCGAATAGCGCGAGTGACCGAACCCATTGATATGGCTCGGTCCACGCGAAGCGTTGCACGATTTCTTTCTTGGTCCGATGCCATAGCACAAACTCCTTTTCGACGTGTGCCGCAACGAGCAATCGTTCGTTGTCGGGCAATGGCTCAGTGACCGAGATTCTTTGATCGAAGATGACTTGCGGCGGTGGCTGGATTTCGGAAGCTCGCAGCTCGAAGAGTTTCTGCGTCGGCAACGGCGTTCCATTCGCCGTTTCAAATTCGTGCAAGACTCCACGAGCATTCGCGATGAACAGCGACCGGCCATCGTGCGAGAAGGCCATCGCACCCATCGACGGCAACTCCTTGAACTGAAGGACTCGCTCCTGTTGTCCCGTGGCGACATCAAACACGTACACGCGGTAGCTCGACCCACCGACCACCAGCCGCTTCCCGTCCGGCGGCAAGGCGAGATTATTGAGCGTCTTGTCGGACCCGGCACCCGCGAACGTCCGGACTTGTTCGCCGGTCTCGACGTTCCACAGCCGAGCCGTCCCATCCCATGCGAGGCTGACGAACTGTTTCCCATCCGGCAAAAACCGAACCCGCTTGATCGGCCCCTCGTGCCCCTTAAGGAACGGGAGCGCGATAACTTCCCGGTTCTTGATACAAGCCCGCAGCGCCAGCAAGTGAATCACCTGCGAGCAGGCTCGGAACGCACTTGCTGGCGCGTCGGGCTTGTATCGGGAAGAAGTTATTGCGCTCCCGTTCCTAAGCATGGGAAATCTGTCGTGCGGCGTGATCTTCGAGACGGCGGCTTCGCGCGGCGGTTCGACATTCGAAGCGCCGATCCTCACCCAGTTCGCTCCGACGATCTTTCCGTGATGGTTGTTGCCGGAGGAATCTTTCAGAACGGAGCCGCGACCTTCGTCGAAGTGATACAGGGCGAGGGTCGTTTTGTCTTTCGGAAGTCTTCCCGCTGGCACTCCCGGCAGAGCGGTGCGGACTCCCTTGGAAACGCGGACCTGCTCGATGGTCCCTCGGAAGAGCATGCTGACGTTGGCGTGTCCGTCCGAACCGCCGATCCACAATCCGGATCTGCCCATGATCGGGATTGAAACGTCTTCAAATGCGTTCCCTTGATCCGCATTGGCCGAAATCAATGTCTGCTCGCCGTCCCAAATGCAGGTCAGCAGCGCACGCTCATTGGGGCGGACGGTATTCACTGCACTGATCCAGCGTTTGGCCAAGTGCCTCCAGTCAATCGCCCAGATGTTGCTCACTCGATAGACCAACAATTCTGTCTCAGCCTTGGGAGACAGCCACGAGGCGATGACCGACGAGCCAGCAACAGCGGCTTCGGCGGCGTCGACGGAAACCACAAACTCCATCGTCACCGGGTCTGTGCCATTCCAGTTCAGCGACGGGATTTCGACATGGCTCTGCCCGTCAAACTTCAGAGCGTAATTGGTAGCGGAAAGACTTGCCGCCTTCTCACCGCTGGCCTTCGATCTCGGCAATTCCTTGGCGACGAGAAATTCCTTGCCGCGCATGACCCGCACGCGGTTGCCGACCTTTTCGACTTTGATCTCGACCAGCTTGCCCTTCGCCACCTCAACTTCCGGCGTGTCGAGCGTCATCTCGCCAATCGCGACGTGCAACACATGCTCGCCGACCGGCAGCTTGAGCGTTTCCGTCCGCTTGCCACGCAGCGTCCGGCCGGTCTCGCCCAACGTGACTTCGATCTGCTCGTCGGCGATCTCGATTTGCACCGTGCCCCTCGGAGTCCGAAACATCCACCAAGCTCCGAGTAGCAACAGCACCACGCCGACGCTCGCCAGCACGACGCGCCAGCGAGTGGTGATTGCCGAAAAACCACTCGCTGGCACGTCGTGCTGGCCACCCGCGATCGTCATCGCCGTCTGCGGATCAGTCCCCGCGCTGTTGTTGGTCGTGAAGACCGTCTCGGCCGTCCCCTCCACCGAGGCACCACCGAACGGGTTTGATGACGTGGCACTCGTGACCTGACTTCCCTCATCCCCGCTGATCTGCCGCAGGAACTTTTGCAATTCGTAGTTGCTGCCCGATTCCCCGCTGACCGCGTTGACGTTCATCGTCACCGACTCACCTGCGCGGCAGCGTTCCAGGTCCGTGATGACTTCGGTCATCGACTGGTAACGATCCGCCGTCCGCTTGGCGATCATCTTGTGGAAGATGGCGTCGAGAGCGTTCAGCGTTTGTTCGTGGGGCAGGTTTTCAACCTGACCGGACATTGGCTGCTTGCCGGGCAGGTTGAAAACCTGCCCCACGAGCGATGGAATCGGCGCGTCACGGTGCGCCAGCAGCTTCATCATCATCGTCTCACCACCGTACACCGCTTGGCCGGTCAGCAAATAGAACAACGAGCAACCCAGCGAATAAATATCCGCTCGCGCGTCGGCGTGCCGAGTGTCCTCCGCCTGCTCCGGGGACATGTAATCGACGGTCCCCATGATCGTTCCGGATTGAGTTAGCCCCGCCGCCGCGACTCCGGCCGCATCCGACAAGCCGCTCTCCAGCCGAGCCAGGCCCATGTCGAGGATCTTCACCGTCCCATGCTTATCGAGCAGCAAGTTCGCCGGCTTGATGTCGCGATGAATGACTCCCTCGGCATGCGCGTGAGTCAATCCGCGCGCCGCTTGAATGATGCACTCGATCGTCTGTTCGACCGAGAGTGGGCCGTGCTTCTTCACCAACTGGGAGAGGTCGTCCCCTTCGACGTATTCCATGACGAGGAAGTGCGTCCCCTTGGCCTCGTCGGCATCGAACGCCGTGACGATGTTCGGATGCGTGAGCTTCGCCGCCGTCTGCACTTCGCGATGAAACCGCTTGACCGCATCGGGTGATTTCACTGCCGCCGGAGACATCACCTTCAGCGCGACCACCCGCGCCATGCGTTTGTGCCGAGCCTTCAGCACCATCCCCATGCCGCCCTGACCGAGCTTGTCGAGCAGCAGGTAATTCCCCAACGTCAGCGACTTCTCTTTGCCGGCGTAAATTTGCTCGGCCTGAAACTTGGTCAGCTTTTTCTCGCGGACCAACTCGCGAGCCAACTGCTCGCCATCGCCGGCCCGTTTCTCCACCGGCACCGCCGCGATCCAATCACGCAGCTCGTCCTCCGACATCACGCCGGACGACGTCAATCGCTGAGTGAATTGCTCGACGGTCAACGGCATGAATGGACTCCCGCTCGGAGATGCTCGGCGGATGGTAACTGACCGTTGCCGAAGTCGTGAGACTCGGTTGAATTAAACGCCACCGACCCTGCGTCGGTGGTTCCCGCGCTTCTGCACTACGCGAATTTTTCGGCGTCGTCCGTAGTGCAGAAGCGCGGGAACCACCCTGGCAAGCAAGGTGGCGGATTTATTCGTCACGCTCTGGCGAGACGTGATTACGGCCGAGGGATCGTCCGCACGACACGAAAGCCGATGCTCGCGTTATGAGCGGTCGGCTGGTTCGCACCGCGATGGGCCGAGCGACAGAGACGGATCGTGTTGTCCCACACTCCGCCGCGCATGCCGCGAACGCCTGCCGGTGGCGGGCCGATGGGATCGGTCGTGATGGGATCGGTCAGCGATTCGTAGTAGCGCGGATCGAAAACATCCTGGCACCACTCCCACAAGTTGCCGTGCAGGTCGTGGAGTTGGAACGCATTCGGCAAGAGCTGTCCGACCGGATGGCTGTGGAATTCGCCGTTCATGGCGACCCAAGCGAACTGCTCGAACGGAGCCTCTTGTCCGCCGAACGACCACGGTGATTCCGTGCCGGCGCGGCAGGCGTATTCCCATTCGGCTTCGGTCGGCAAGCGATAGCCGGTGCCGGTCACGATCGTCACTTCCTCGTTGGTCCGTTCGTAACACGGCGTCAGCTTCTCGCGCAGGCTGAGCGCATTGCAGAACTCGACGGCATCGAACCACGTCACGTTTTCGACCGGATGTTGTGTTGTCTCGCTATCGGCGACTCGCGCGGCGAACTCACCGGCCGGTGAGAACAGCGACGGGTTGCTGCCGATGACCGTTTGATACTCGGCCTGTGTCACTTCCGAGACGCCGATGAAGAACGGCTGAGTCAATCGGACTCGATGCCGCGGGCCGTCGGTCGCGAGCGAGCGACCTTCGAGGTTCGAGAACACTTCGACCTCCTGTTCGCTGGCCCCTTGCTGAAATTCGCCCGGCGGGATCAGCCGCAGTTTCATGCCGATGCCGTTCGTGGTTTCCACCGGCTGGTTGAGGAACTTCGCCCAGGCGGCTTGATGCGCCTCTGCCTGCGGGCCATCGAACGGGGCGATCGCCAATGTCGGCGCGACTCGCGGAGCGGTCGGCGGTTCGATCTTGTTCTGATCTTTGAAAGCAGGCTTGCCAGTCGGATTCAGCCGCAGAATCAACACGGCGGCAACCAGGACGAACACCGCCACCGTCGCAAGCACTCCGCGTTGCCACCCTCGCGAACGAGCGCGACGCGATCCGACGAATGGTTCGAGATCAACCAGCAATTCGCGCATCGACTGATAGCGCTCCGCCGGCTGCTTGGCGACCATTTTTTGGAAGATGCGATTGACTGAGTCGGGCACGTCGTGACGCAGGTCGCACAGCGACGGAACCGGCGTGTCGCGATGCGCCATCAAACGCTTCAACACCGATTCGCCGGAGAAAGGTGGCTGGCCCGTCAACAAGTACGCCAGCGTACATCCCAGGCTGTAGATGTCCGACCGAGCATCGGCCTGCCGCGTGCTCAACGCCTGCTCCGGAGCCATGTAGTCCACGGTCCCCAGCATCTCGCCGGTTGCGGTCAGTTGTGATGGTCCCTCGCTGGCGAAGCGGGCCAAGCCCAGATCGAGCACGCGCACGTTGCCGCGATCGTCGCAGAGCAAGTTGCTCGGCTTGATGTCGCGGTGAATGACACCTTGATCGTGCGCGTGAGCCAATCCTTCCGCCGCATGAGCGACTGACCGCAGAGCCTGCCCGATCGGGAGCGGGCCATTCTGTCCGACCAGCAACGCGAGGTTCGTTCCCGGAACGTACTCCATCACCAGGAACATCGTGTCGCCGACTTGATCGGCATCGAGCGTCGGGACGATGTGCGGATGATTCAGCTTCCCGCCGGCACGCATCTCACGCCGAAACCGTTCCAGCGCATCGGGGGAATCGGCGAGGTCGGCGTGCAACACCTTGATCGCCACCTCACGCCGCATGTGCCGATGCAGCGCCTTGAAGACCGATCCCATCCCTCCCTGACCGATCTTGTCGAGCAACACATACTGACCGAGTCCCAATCGCTGGCCGTGCGGATCGAGAACCGCATGCGCCTGAAATTCGGTGAGCACTCTCCGCTCGACCAACACGCGAGCCAAGTCCTCACCGCTGGTTGGCCGGCTCGCATCCGGAAACGACGCCAGCACCTTCCGCACGTCATCCGTTGCCGACAGTCCCGACGAAATGAGCCGCTCAAAAAACTGGTCAACCGACAGAGCCATTCACGCTTCTCCTTGAGGAGCCATCGTAAACGGTGAACGTCATTGGTTGAACCCGTTGGCACGCCGTTCCGCACCTACAAATTCAAACGGTCTTCATCCGAATGGCAAAACGAAGGTGGCCGGCCAAAGCTCATTTCGGTTTGGCAGGCGGGCTTTTCAGCAGCGCTTCGGTTTGTCGCTTCAAGAGGACGAGGATCAGCCAGTCGCCGTGCGTCGAGGATTCGAGAATGAGCCGATCTGAGTCGTGCGGGCCTTCGAGCAGTTGCAACAACTCGGCCGGCATCTTCGAGACCGCCGTGTCGAACGCCTCGCGCGCCTCATCGCCGCGGCCGAGTTGATGCAACGCCTGCGCTTTGACCAACTGCTGGTAGCCGTAGAGATGCACCGCGTACTCGCCGATGGGTCGCTTCGCCAGCCAGTCGAGCGCTTCGGCCGGTTGCCCCGCGCGAACAGCGACATACGCTCGCGTCGTGCAGGCCCAGTAGGTCGGGCCTTTGTCCGGTTCTTCCGGGTTGATCATGTTCTCGAACCGCTCCAGCAGCACGTCAGCGATTTTGAATTCGCCGGCCACGAGCAGCGGAGCTTTGCAGACTCGTTCTAAGTCTTCCAAGTTGTCCGAGTCGGCGAATTGGTCGATCATCTTGCGGCAAGAACGGCGATAGCGTTCGAGGTCACCGCCAAGCATGGCGACGTACGCCACCTGCATCCGCGCACCTGATTGCGGCGCGCTCAAGTCGGCGAGCACTTCCAAATCCGCCGCCGCCTCGCGCCACTGACCGAGCTGCCGGTTCCACTTGTTGCGTTCTTGCAAAGCACGAATGTCTTGCGGCTGCGAGTCCAAAATTGTCGTGAGCGCGGCCACGCGCTGCCGTGCTTGCTCGGCCGTGTCACGCGGCGGTTCGACTTTGACAACCGGCGGAGTCGGCTTCGGCTCGGCGGGTTTGGGCGAAGCGACGGGGGCGAGCGAGGGGTCAGGCACTGCAGAATTCAAAATTGGCGGATCAAGGTTTTGCTGACGAGCAAAGCTTTCTTCCGCCAATTTTGAATTCTGCGGTGCCTGACCCTGGCCGGGTACGTCGCGCCGCAGCCCGAAGAGATCGACCTTCCATTCGACCACGACAGCCCCGATCGTCAGTGCTGTCACAAGCCAACTCCACTTGATGAGTCGTTGACCGTAATTCTGAAGCCGGTTCCTATCGCCACCGACTTGCTCCCACAAACTCTTGGTCGAGATGTGCGGCTGCGCCTCTTTGTCGGCGGCTGGGAATTGATAAGCCACGGTCGAATCGCCCGTCTCTGTCGGCGATTCCTCGAAGACCGCGGAGAGAACATCCGGCCCATCCGACGTCACAGGAACTAAGGGGAGGCAGCGTTCCAAGTCCGCAGCGACCTCGGCCATCGACGAGTAACGCTGATCCGGTTGCTTGGCCACCATCTTCTGAAAGATGCGTTCCAGTTCGTGCGGCACCTCCGGCCGCGCCTCAAGCAGCGACGGAATCGGCGACTCGCTGTGAGCGAGCAGCTTGGCCATCGCCGAGTCTCCCTCGTAGGCCAATCGCGCGGTCAGCAGAAACCAGAGCGTGATTCCCAAGCTGTAAATGTCGGCGCGACCGTCGGCGTGCTTGGTGTCGGCCGCTTGCTCCGGAGCCATGTAATCGACAGTCCCGACCACCTCCCCCGTCGAGGTGAGTTCCGCCGCTCCGTCAGCCACCGCCATCCGCGCCAGGCCGAGATCCAGAATCTTGATCGCCCCCGAACGGTCGCGCAACAAATTCGACGGCTTGATGTCGCGATGCACGATCCCCTGTTGATGCGCGTAGTCCAGTCCCAGCGCGGCCTGTCGCATAAAGTCGATCGCCCAGCGAATCGGCAGCTTGCCGCAGCGCTGAACCAACAACAGCAAGTCGGCTCCATCAACGTACTCCATCACCAGGAACCGCCGCGCGCCGTCGAGTTCCGCATCCAACGCTTTAACGATATTCGGATGCGTCAACTTCGCCGCCGCCTGCACTTCACGCTCAAACCGCTGAGCTAATTCGGGACGCCCGACGATTCGCGGCGACAGGACTTTCAGGGCCACGATGCGATCCAGCCGCCGATGCTGGGCTTTGTAAACGATCCCCATGCCTCCCTGGCCGAGCTTGCTGACGATCACATAGTTCCCCAGCACCAGCGACGCCCCTTTGTCCGAGAAGATTTGATCCGCCTGAAACGGGGTCAGCTTCTTTTGATTGACCAGCTCGCGAGCCAACGCTTCGCCATCACCTGAGCGACTCTCAGCGGGCAGGGCCGCGAACCAATCACGCAAGTCCCCATCTGGAATCACTCCCGACGAGGCCAGCCGCTCAGTGAATTGTTCGACCGTCAACGACATGTCGGACTCCTGCTTGTGGCGCACGCGGCTCGCGTGCGTCCGTCCCGAATCCTCGCGAGGTGCCGAATCCTCGCACGCGAGCCGCGTGCGCCACAAGACAGGCACTTGCTCGACGTGCTACTTCGGCTCATCGAGTTTTTGGTACTCGACCTTCTGCACCAGCACTCCCTTGAGCGCGACCAGCGCGAAGTTCCCCTCGGTCAGCGTGGCCTCCTTCACGGTCGCAACCACCGAGCCGTTGACCGTTGCTGTCAGCGTGTCGCCGACGATGCGAAATTCGAGAGTCCGCGGCGCGTCTTTCGGGATGCTCGCAGGGATCGGCTGTTTGATGAGATTCTTGTACGCACCGCCTTGAACCAGTGCGATGAGAAGCTGTGTCCCGTGGTCTTCGGCCACATACAGCTCGCGCATTCCGTTGGTCGTGCGGTCGCGGGCGTTGATCGCGATGAGTTTCGAGTCCCGCAACAGGTACGTCAGCCGCACGGCTCCGTCGCGAGTCGTACCGCGCAACACCTCTTGACCGCTAATCACATTGGTTGTGGTGACGCCATCGTTCTCTCGCTGCCAACCTTGTCGGCCATCGAAGTGATCAAAGAAGTTCCCCTGTTTCAGTTTCGGTCCCAGCCAATCGGTCCACGTCGAGTTGGCTTCGCCGGCGGCCGCGCCAACGGTGAGCTTCCCCGAGCCGCTGACTTCGCGAACCGTGACCTTGTGGAACAGGACACCGCGGTCGTTGGCGGCGAGGCCCAGGTGCTGAGTGTTGCGCAGGGCGTTGCGAGGAACGATGTCGAGGCGTTGGACGTCGCCGCTCCACTCGACGAGCAGTTCGTCGTCCAGGAACGCGCGGAGCTTCCCTTTTCGGACCTCCACGCGCGAGCGATAACGGCGGCCAGGGTCCAACGGCTTGGGACGCATGATGCTGGCATCCTTGCGATTGACCAGATTCATTCCGTCGAGCGTTTCGAACCCGGCTTTGACACCGTCCTTCAGAACAAAGTTGAGCACCCAGGCGAACGAGCGCGACTGAGCGGACAGGAGTTGCTCGACGGTCCCGTTGCCATTCCCCTGAGTGAACTCGATCTCAAAGTCGTATTCTTCGGGCGGTTGATACGGCAACTGAAGTCGCGGCACGTTGCTGGTGCTTCCGGCCTGCTTCACTTTGAGACTATTCGCCTCGCGTGTCCATTCCCCGGCGAGAGCATCCCGCTTCACATCGACGAGCGCGAGCAAATCGACCGCGCCGCCGGGTGCTGCAATCGGAGGATTGGCAGAGGTTGCGGCACCATCCCATTGGATTTCGCAGTTGGGCAGAGCCTGCCGCAACTTGGCGATGCCGGCGGCCGTGACCTTCGTTCCCTGAAGCTGCACAACTTTGAGATTGCGCATCTCGCCGAGCGGTGCCAGAGCCGCATCGTCGAGCAAAGGGTTGTTCATCAGGTTGAGCGATCTGATTTGCGGCATCGACTTGGCGAGGATGGCGCATTGCGCGGGCTTCAATTGCGCCCCGGCCAGGAACAATGACGTCACGTTGTTCAGCCGCCCCAAGGCCGTCACTTGCTCGTCGCTCAGTGGTTGGGCACCACAACTGACCCGTTCCAACTTTGGCAGCCGTGCCAGAGCGGTGATGCCCGCTGGCGTCGGATGGGTGTAGTCGATTCCCACGAATTCCAAATGCTTCAACTCGCGCAGCGGGACGAGATCGGCATCCTCGCCAGATAACCGCCGTTTGAATTTGATGAGCCGCACTTCGAGGTCGCCTTCCGGCAGATCATTCACAGTGGCAATCCAGGGCTGTCTGCCGCTCAAAGTCACTTCTCCTCCCTGAACGATCACCCATTCGGCGGCGCGACGGTCGGGGCTGATGTTGACGGCCGGCGTGGAGGCGTTGATCTCGCGCACGACGCGGAAGCCGATCGTGGGGTGAAAGACGTTCTGGGACTGCGGCGTGCGATACGCGCTGCGGAGGATGCAGTGGTAGCCGAAGTGTCCGCCGCGCACGACATAGACATGCGGGGGGCCGGACGAGTCGTTGAGCGGGTCGTTGAGCGGCGATTGCTGATACCACTTCTCGTCGAAGCGATCCTGACACCACTCCGACAGATTGCCGTGAACGTCGAACAGCCCCCACGGATTGGGCCGCTTGGTCGCGACCGGTTGAGGCTTCGAGTCGGAATTGCGGAGCGACCATTCGTGCGAATCCAGCAAGGTCTCACCGCAGGAGTAGGCGGTTGTCGTGCCGGCTCGGCAGGCGTACTCCCATTCGGCTTCGGTCGGCAGGCGATAAGTGGCTTGCTCCTTTTCCGAGAGCCATCGGCAAAACGCGGCCACATCGTACCCGCCGACGCAGGACACCGGTGACTCGTCCGTGATGGGATAGCTGGGTTTGAGATACGTTGCCGAATTCGCATTCAACATGTTTTTCTCGGCAACGGTCTGATGCCCCGTGGCCTCGACGAACTTCTTGAACTGACCGACGGTCACTTCGGTCGCCCCCAACTGAAACGGCTTGGTGATGACCACGCGATGCTGCGGACGCTCGTTGATCCGAATGGCGTTCGCGACGTCCTGCCCGCGCTCCCGCTCAATCGCATCCAGCACCGCCGCCGCCATCTGCTCATCGCTGGTGCCCATCAGGAACTCGCCGGGCGGAATGAGCAACAACTTCGCGCCCAGCGAGTTGGTCGTCTCAACCGTTGTGCCGAGATGCTTGGCCCATGCGGCTTGATTGGCCTTGGCCTGGGCGGCGTCGAACGGAGCGACGGCGGGCGGCGGGGCAACGTCCTTGACGGGCGGTGGAGTCGCCAAATCAAGCACCTCCCATTCGACGAGGAACGGTAGCGGCACCTTTGAAAACTGGGGTTTGCGGATAATCCATTCGTTGACGGCGTTGTTCGACCAAGCAAGATAGGCTCGGCTGTCTTTGTCGAACTCCGAGCTTTTCCCCGCCGGCCACAACGACGACAAGAACGGTTCGCCGGTGACCCACTCCCAAGAAGAAGTGTTTTTCGAGTGGATGGCACCAAAATTAAACGGCTTGTCCCCCACAAAATTTTTCCGGACCCATTCGAGTTCTGCTTGACTGTTGATCGTCGCCAGGTGCCCGCCCAGGCTTTCGGCTTTTGTCCGGGCTTCTTCCCAAGGGGACGGTTCGTTGACAAGCAGATAGCGATGCCCGCCGAACGTGAGCGCCTCGGCGGGAACGGCCGATGACGGCGGCGCGGCGGGCGGATCGGATGGATCGACACCTTCCGAGTTCGTCGGCGGCGACTCGGACGACTGGGCGTCGGGCTTCGGCGGATTCGCCACTAACTTGTCGCCGGACGGCTGTCTGGATTTGCCGCTCATGGCAAACGCGATCACCAGCAGCACCACGACGGTCGCCGCCGAAATCAGAATGACCTTCCGCGACTTGATCGAAGAAGTCGTCGCGCCGGCCGTCGGATTCTTCACCACCGACGAATCCAACACGACCGTCGCGTCGCTGAGCGCAGCATTGGTTTTCGAATCGCTGGACGAGCCGATGATCGTGTCGGCGTCTCGGTTGGAAACATTGGCCGGAGCATTCGTCGGAGCGCTGGGCCTCGCAACGGGATTGGAACCGGAAGCCACCGAAACCGTCGCCGAGCCGCTGGTGACACACCGCTCCAATTCGGCGATCACTTGCAGCATCGACTGCGGCCGGTCGTCCGGCTTCTTGGCCACCATGCGTTGAAAGACCGCGTCCAGAGTCGCGAGGCCAGAATCCAGAGCCACCGAACTCAGCCCGGATTTGGACTCAGAACTCTGGACTCTCAACTGTTCCGCCATCGACGGAGGCGGCGCGCTCTGATGCGCCGTCAGCCGCTTCATCACCGTGTCCGCCTCGAACGCGACGTGGCCGGTCACCAGATAGAACAGCGTGCAACCCAGCGAATAGATGTCGCTGCGAGCATCCGCGTGCTTGCTGTCCATCGCCTGTTCGGGGGCCATGTAATCGACGGTCCCCATCATGGCTCCGGACTTCGTCAGGTCAGCGTGCTCCGCACTGCCACCGAAGCCCGCTTCAATTCGAGCCAGCCCCATATCCAAAATCTTGACCGTGCCGCTGCCATCCATCAGCAAGTTGTGCGGCTTGATATCCCGATGCACGACCCCTTTGTCGTGAGCGAACGCCAATCCCCGCGCCGCTTGAATGATGCAGTTCACGGCTTGCTCCACCGGCAGCGGGCCATGTTCTTTGACCCAACTCGACAGGTCCGAGCCTTCGACATATTCCATCACCAGGAAGTGCGTCCCCTTGGCCTCGTCGGCGTCATAAGCCGCGACGATGTTGGGATGCGTCAGCTTCGCCGCCGCCACGACCTCGCGCTGGAACCGCTTGAGCGCTGACGCTTCCTTGACGACTTTCGGAGCAATCACCTTGAGCGCAACGGTGCGTTCCATTCGGCGGTGATACGCCTTGAGCACCATCCCCATGCCCCCCTCGCCCAGCTTGTCGAGGAGTACGTAATTGCCCAGCGTCAGCGACTTCCCTTTGCCCGCGTGGATTTGCTCCGCCTGAAACTTGGTCAGCTTCTTCTGCTTAACCAGTTCGCGAGCTAGCGCGTCACCATCCGACCGCGCCGCCGCATCCGCCGGCAATCCCGCGAGCGACTCGCGCAATTGGTCCTCGGACAAGACCCCCGAAGAGGCGACTCGCTCCGTGAATTGCTCAACCGTCAACGCCATGAAGAGTTCCTGACTTGTGGCGCACGCGGCTCGCGTGCGTCGATCCCCAGACATCTTGGAGGCTGAATCCTCGCACGCGAGCCGCGTGCGCCACAAGCGACAAGCCAGCCTACTTCCACCCCAGCCACGCGGTGACTTCGCCGTCTTGAAGCACTCGGTCGTGGCACGAGCACCACCAGAACTCTTCGGGGCATTCGCTCAGGCCGGCTTCCACCGGATTCGCCTGGACGTAATGGACAATGCGTTCCAATTCGTCTTCGCTGCGAATCCAGTGGTCGTAGGATTCGCGCTGCCAGAATGCCCCGTCACGGTCGAGCAGATGATTGGCTTCGTGAGCGGTGTAGCTCTTCAGGCTGTGCATGATCTCGGTGAGCGGGCTGCGGCCGTCATCGCGGTCGCCGATGTGATCAAACACCTGTTGCTCGAATTCAGCAGTCGGCTGCAACACGACATGCACATGGTTCGGCATGATGCAGTACGCCAGCAGGTAGTACTTGGTCCCGTGATGGTGATACAGATTCCCGCGCACCATCGCCGCGACCTTGCGGTTGGCCAATGCCGTGTCATAATCCCGAAACCAGATTTTGTGAGCCTTCTCACGCTGTTCCAGCCGAGTCGTTCCCGGTGCGGGAGGTTGATTGAGGAAGGCTTGCTGTTGAGCTCGCAGGCGTTGCATGACTTCGACCGGGAGCGAGCCTGCCAGCCGATAGGTCAGGAAAAAGATCGCCCCCGGCTTGTACCAATGCGGCAGCGAACGTCTGGAAGTGATTTCGCGTCGCATGATGCTGTCCTGTAGCGCACGCGGCTCGCGTGCGAGTGTTAGAGTTTGGTTCGGTCGAACAATTGCATCAAAACAAGTTTCAAAATGAAAAACTAAAAACAAGGAAGACAGGGATCGACGCACGCGAGCCGCGTGCGCCACAGAGCAAACGCACAAGTCACTTCGCGGCCCATTCGACTTTGCAGTTGGGGAGGGCTTTTTGCAGGGTGGCGATGCCGGCGGCGGTGACTTTGGTTTTGCGCAGGTCGAGAGTCGTGAGGTTCGTCAGCGCGGCGAGATGCACCAGGCCGGGGTCGGCGGTGGCCGTGTTCTGCAAGGTGAGGGACGCCAGGACCGTGCAGCCCTTGAGGTGGACCAGCCCCGCATCGGTCACGGGGGTGCCGCTCAGGGTGAGGTGCGTCAGCCGCTTGTTGTCTTTCAGGTTTTCCAAGCCGGCGTTCGTGATCTTGGTGTCGTCCAGGCCGATCTGCAGGAGCGACTTGCAGCTCTTGAGGTGGGCCAAGCCGACGTCCGTGATCCGCGTGCCGGCGAGGTGAATGTTTCGCAAGCTCACGAAGTCTTTGAGGTGGGCCACTCCGACGTCGGTGACTTGCTCACCAAGGAGGTTGAAGCTCCACAGTTTCTTGCACTCCTTGAGCGGCACCAGGCCGGCGTCGGTCACCTGCGTGTTCCCCAAGCTGAGGATGGCCAACTCCGAGCAATGTTTCAGATGAGCCAGTCCGGCATTCGTCACCTTCGTGCCGGGGATATTGAGCTCACTGAGTTTCCGGAAATCCTTGAGTTGAGCCAAGCCGTCGTCGCTCAACTGTGTGTCGCCCGCGGAGAGAGAAGCCAGATTCGTGGAGTTCTTGAAATGAACCAGTCCGGCATTGGTCACATTCGAGGCATGGAGGTTGAGAGCCGTCAGTTTCTGGCAGTCCTGGAAGTGGACCAAGTCCGCATCGGTCACCTTGGTGCCGTACAGATTAAGGCTCGTCAGCTCCTGGCAGTCCTTGAAGTTCGCCAAGCCGGCCACCGTCACCTGCGGATTATTTAACAGATTGACCAACGTCAGCCGAAATGCCTCGCCGGGCAATTCGCCGACGGCTTTGAGTTCGCCAGTTTGATCGTTGACCGCCACGGCCCCCCCGATGGAGAGGACGTATTCCGCCGCCCGTCGGTCAGGAGCAACTCCCGCCGCGCCGCCCGGCTGGACCCACTTCGCTCCGACGATCCGGCCGTGATGCTGGTGACCGGAGGAATCCGTGAGCTGGTCCCCCTGGCCTTCGTCGAAGTGATACAGCGCCAGCGTGTTCGAGTCCGCGTCGAAGCGTTCCTGCGGTGCGTAGTCCGCCGAATAGCGAGCCACTTTTGAGACGCGCACTTCGTCCAGCATGCCCTCGAACCACAACACATTGACCAGCCCGCCGATGTAAGTTCCCAAAGGTGCTTTCTGCTCCTGCGGATTCGGCACGCCCAAACCTTGCAGCTTGCCGTCGATGAAATACAGCAACCGTTCGCCATCGAAGACCGCGGCCACTCGATGCGGTTCCGTCGCGGTCAAGCGGCTGTTCTGTTCGCGAGCCACGACGGTGGAGGCACCGACATCCAGACTCACGCCGCTCAACGGACCACCGCCGCCCCACAACACGACTTTGGATTTCCCAAAGCTGGCGAACGACGAGCCGCTCCCGCGCATGGTCACTTCGACGGTGATCGGCCCACCATCGTAATTCAACGAAGGAATCTCGACGGTATCACCCTTCTTGAACTCCAGGGCCGCGCCCCCAGTCTTCATTGCCAGAGCATTGCCGCCCGACGCGGACTCGGACTTCCGACCTTCCTTGTGGCCGAGCAGCGTCGAGCCCGACATGGCTCGCACGCGGCGGCCGACCTTTTCGACTTTGATCGAAACGGTCTCCCCCTTCGTCACCTCAAACGCCTCCGTCTCGAACGCCACGTCGTCCCGCTCGACGTGCAACCGATGCTCCCCCACCGCCAACCGCACCTCCGCCGTCGTCTCCCCCTTCACCACCCGACCCGTGTCCCCAACCGTGACGGCAATCCGCTCGTCCCCGATCTCCAGATGCAACGTCCCCGACGGAGTCCGCATCGCGAAGACGAGTCCCACGACGATGACGATGGCCGCGATCGAAGCCAGCAGCAAATTCCTCTTGTGACTTGGCGAGCCGGCGGGCGTTAGCCCCCGGACGATGCGACCAGCCCAGCCCGTCCGGGGGCTGACGCCCACCGGCTCGCCAGACTCGTTGAGGCTCAACGTCTGCTCGCTGCGCGGATCGACCCCCACATCCGAAATCATCGTCTCGGCCGAGGCCGAATCCTCCGCGACCGGCGTCCCCGACTTCGGCTTCGCCGTCTTCGACCCCGCACCGCCAGTCGTGCTCGACGGAGCCTCGCTGGACATCTCACGCAAGAACTGCTGCAACGCATCGCCGCTGACGTTGCTCTGAGAACTCGACACCGCCGTCGTCACCGACTCACCCGCCAGGCAGCGTTCGAGTTCGACAACCACCTCGGTCATCGACTGCGGCCGATCCGCCGGATTCTTCGCGACCATGCGGCGGAAGACGGAGTTGAGAGTGGGGAGTGCGGAGTGGGGAGTTGAAGACATCTTCCTGTCGTCTTGCTCCCCACTCCCCACTCCCCACTCAGTTCAGGAATCGGCGACTCGCGATGGGCCATCAGCTTTTTCATCATCGTGTCGCCGCCGTACACGACTTGGCCAGTCAGCAAGTAGTACAGCGAACAGCCCAGCGAATAGATGTCGCTGCGAATATCCGCGTGCTTCGAGTCCATCGCCTGTTCGGGGGACATGTAATCGACGGTCCCCATGATCGTGCCGGTATTCGTCAGCCCCGCTCCTTCGGAACTGCCGCCGACCGCCCCGTCGATCCGAGCCAACCCCATGTCGAGAATCTTTACGGTCGGAAACTTGATCGGTGAGCCGGAGGGCGTCAGCCCCCGGACTTGCGAACTGGTCCGGGGGCTGACGCCCTCCGGCTCACCACGAGGTCGTTCCATCAGCAGATTCGCCGGCTTGATGTCCCGATGAATCACACCTTGTTGGTGAGCGAACTCCAATCCGCGCGCCGCCTGGATGATGCACTGCACCGCCATCTCAACCGGCAGCGGCCCGTTCTTTTTCACGAGCGCCGAGAGGTCATCCCCCTCGACGAACTCCATCACCAGGAAGTGCGTCCCCTTCGCCTCGTCGGCATCGAATGCGGCGACGATGTTCGGATGCGTGAGCTTGGCTGCCGCCTCGACTTCGCGATGAAACCGCTTGAGCGCATCCGCTGACTTCACCGCCACCGGCGACATCACCTTCAAAGCCACCAGCCGCTTCATCCGTTTGTGCTCGGCCTTGAGCACCATCCCCATGCCGCCCTGGCCGAGCTTGTCGAGGATGACGTAGTTCCCCAGCGTCAGCGATTTCCCTTTGCCGGCGTAAAGCTGCTCGGCCTGAAACTTGGTGAGCTTCTTTTGCTTCACCAGCTCGCGAGCCAACGCCTCGCCATCTTGCGGCTGCTTGTCCGGCGACAA
>CAMDEA010000030.1 GCA_945893045.1 Planctomyces sp. SH-PL62 | reverse complement strand
CGAACTGGCCGCAACTTGTGCCCCAAGTCCTCGCAGAGCACTTCGACGCAGCGCGAGACCGAGACGTTCGATTCGATGTGATGCTCGGTTTCGGCCATGCGCTCAAACAGGCTCATCACAAACTCGAAGTCTTCCGACGAGCGGGCGTCAAACCGTCGAGCAAACGTCACCGCCGCTGGAATCACCGTCCCCTCCGGCCGATCTGACAGACACAGAGCGGCGGTGCGAAAGAACTCCAAGCCAAAGCGAATCAGCCACAACGCATTTCTTCGCTGATTCGCCGTGTCGCCGCCGATCGCTTCGATCCCGGCATTCAACTTTTCGGCCAGTTCGACCGAATCGAATTCGCCGGCAAGCTGCTGATACAGCGTGTCGCGCAGTTCGCGCAGGCCCGGATCAATCAATTGCGCCGCGACTGCCAAACTTCCGCCACTCAGTTCCGCCAACGCGGCGGCTTCGGTTGGGTCGGTGACCATCTCCAACTGGATGAGCAATTCGCTGATGTCGCGCGATGAGAGCGGATCGAATCGCACCGTTTGGCAGCGCGAGCGGATCGTCGGCAGCAGAGCCTCCATGTTGTCGGCGATGAGCACGATCAAGGCGTGCGATTGCGGTTCCTCCAGAGTCTTGAGGAACGCATTCGCCGCCTCTGGATTCATCGCGGTCGCGTCGTCGATGATCGCGATCTTGCGATCGGCCGACATCGGCAAGCGCGACAAGTCGTAGCACAATCCTTCACGGCCGCGATGCTCCGGTGGGCCGAGAAAGAGGTCGATCGTGAACTCCGATTTGCCAGCCTTGCGTCCGACGCAGTGCAAATCCGGATGTGAGCCGGCCAGCACCTGCTTGCAAGCGGAACACTCACCACAGGCCAGCAGTTCTTCGTTCGCGTGCCGCTGGCAGAACAAGCATTGCGCCAACTTGAGCGCGAACATTCGTTTGCCGACGCCATCCGGCCCGGCGAAGACGTACGCGTGCGACAGCCGGCCACGGCGAAGCGTTCGCCGAAACCATTCCACTCGCTCGCCATGTCCGCGAATTGAATCCCAGATCATTCCAACCACCCCAACACGTCACCCGGTCGAATGACATCGTTCTCGAAACGGTCGATCCGCCGCAACTGTCCGCTCACCGGAGCTGCGACATCAAACGTGATCCCTTTGAGCAATACCTCGACGATCGCTTCCCCGGCGACCACTTCTTCACCAATCTGAGTCAGCCAGGTACTGACGCGGATCGGCTGCTCGTTCGCGCCGAGATCGGGGAGCACGATCGGATGCCAGCCCGATGATTCAGGCATCATGCCACGATCCCCGCCGCCATCTCGCCGGCATGATAGCTCGACCTCACGAACGGGCCGCTGGCGACCATGCCGAAGCCCAGTCGCTTCGCCAACACACCGATCTCATCGAACTCTTCCGGCGGAACGAATCGCTCGACCGGCAGATGATCGGGAGTCGGTTGCAGATATTGTCCCAGCGTCAGCATGTCGCAGCCGACGGCTCGCAAGTCGGCAAACACGTCGAGCAATTCGTCGAGCGTCTCACCCAGGCCGAGCATCAAGCCGCTCTTGGTCGGCATGTCGGGAGCCTCGTCTTTGACTTGCTTGAGCAGGTCCAGCGTCCGCTGATACTCGGCGTTGCGGCGCACGCGGTGATACAGACGCGGCACGGTTTCGGTGTTGTGATTGAACACATCCGGCCGCGATGCGATGACTCGCGAGATCGCCGCACGGTTGCCGAGAAAGTCCGGCGTCAGCACTTCGACCTTCGCCCCAGTTCGCTCACGCACAGCGAGGACGCACTCGTAGAAGTGCTCGGCCCCGCCGTCTGTCAGATCGTCGCGAGTGACCGACGTGATGACGACGTACTGCAAACCGAGCCGCTCGGCCGCTTCGGCCACGCGCGCCGGTTCATCCGCTTGCAGCGTCTCGGTCTTCCCCTTCGGCACCGAGCAGAATCCACACGGCCGAGTGCAGACGTTGCCGAGAATCATGAACGTCGCCGTCTGTTTCGACCAACACTCTGTGCGATTCGGACACTTCGCGCTTTCGCACACAGTTTCCAATCGCAAGTCGGAGATAACGTTGCTGGTGTAAGCCATGCCGGGCTGCGGCATCGGACGTTTAAGCCAACTGGGCAAACGACGCTTCGCAATCGGCGGAGTCACGGAAGGGGCAGCTTCAGCGGGCAGAATGTCTAAGGCGATCATGGAGGTCTTCAGGATTTCTTGCGTCGTTCGCGAACGGCGGGCATCGGATTTCTCTGAGCAGGAAATGTTTGAAACTGAACGTTACGTTACGCTTCGAGACCCAAGCTGGCAATCGCCTGTCAGCTCGGATTATCGCACCGCGACTGACATGATCTCGCCGATAAGGATTCCTCGCCATGCTCCGACTTGCTGTGTTCATTCTGGTCTTGTCCGCTGTCACGAGCCTCTTCGCCGCCGAGCAACCGCCCAACGTCGTGTTGATCGTCGCCGATGATCTCGGCGCGATGGACCTCGGTTGCTACGGCAGCAAGTTTCATCGGACGCCGCATCTGGACAAGCTCGCGGCCGAGGGGATGCGGTTCACGCAGTCGTATTCGGCGTGCCCGGTTTGCTCGCCGTCGCGAGCGGCGATCATGACGGGGCAATACCCGCAGCGATTTCAATTGACCGACTGGCTGCCCGGACGTTCGGATCGGCCGGACCAAAAGCTCAATCGGCCCACGTTGCGGAATCATCTACCGCTCGAAGCGGTGACGATCGCGGATCTGCTCAAGCCCGCCGGCTACGTCTGCGCGAGCATCGGCAAATGGCATCTCGGCGGCGAAGGCTTCGAACCGACCAAGCAAGGCTTCGATCACAACGTCGCGGGGGACGCGGCCGGATCGCCGCAGAGTTATTTCGCTCCCTTCAGTAAACCAAACGGCAAAGCGATGCCTGGACTGAGCGACGCTCCCGCCGGCGAATATCTCCCCGACCGGCTGACAATCGAGGCCGAGAAATTCATCACCGCGAATCGCGAGCGGTCATTCTTTCTGTATCTGCCGCACTTCACGCCGCACACGCCGCTGAAGGCAAAGGAAGAACTCATCAAGAAGTACCCCGCCGCCGGAACGTTCAAAGGACAGCAGAACAATCCGATCTACGCCGCGATGCTCGAAAGTCTCGACGAGTCGGTGGGCCGGATCGTGGCGAAGCTCGACGAACTGAAGCTCTCCGACCGGACGATCGTGCTCTTCACGTCCGACAACGGCGGGCTGGCGACGACCGAGGGGCCAAACACGCCCGCAACGTCAAACGCTCCGCTGCGTGAAGGCAAAGGTTGGCTGTACGAAGGAGGCATCCGCACGCCGCTGCTGGTGAAGTGGCCCCGTCACGTAAAGCCCAACAGCACGAGCGACGTGCCAGTCTGCGGCATCGACTTGCTGCCGACTCTTCGCGACGTCTGCGGAATCGAAAAGAAAGAGACTCCCGACCTCGATGGGGTCAGCCTGATGCCACTGCTCAAGCAGTCGGACACGATCGCGCGAGACTCCTTGTTCTGGCATTACCCGCATTACGCCAACCAAGGAGGCAAGCCCGGCGCGGTTGTCCGATCGGGCGAATGGAAGCTGATCGAGTTCTACGAAGAAGGCCGCCGCGAATTGTTTCACGTCGCAAAAGATGTCGGCGAATCTCGCAACCTCGCCGAGCAAGAACCGGATCGCGTCCGCGCGTTGTCCGAGAAGCTCACCGCTTGGCGGAAGTCTGTCGGCGCGCTGCTGCCGACTCCGAATCCCGCTTACGCCCCGAACGCACAAGCCGACAACGGCGAGATCCTGCTTCCAGCGCGCACCGCTGACGTGCGCGGCGTGATGCTGCGGTATGAACCGATGCCGCACAAGAACACGCTCGGCTTTTGGGTTCGAGTCGAAGACTGGGCACGCATCGAGTTCACGGTCAAACAACCGGGCAAGTTTCAGTTCGAGGCACTCATCGGCTGCGGCAATGGCAGCGGCGGCAGCGACGTGCGATTCGAATTAGCTCCCACCGAATCGTCGGCGGAGCCGCAAGTGCTGACACACACCGTGCTGGAAACCGGTGGCTTCCAAAACTTCGTGCCGCGGATGCTGGGTGAAGTGATGCTCGACAAACCCGGCCGGTACGAACTCAGAATCAAACCGGTCAAGAAGCCGAATATCGCCGTCATGGACCTTCGACAAGCTCGGCTGATTCCGCAGAAGTGACCCCTGACTGGCTAACATGCAACATTCGCTCAACGACCTCGGACAACCAGTCGGATTCCCATTGCCGGCTTGGACCGCTGCACCTCATCCGTCGCGCGAATCGATGCAGGGACGGTATTGTCGGCTGGAACCGCTCGATCCCGATCGACATGCCGCAGCATTGTTCGCAGCAAATGCGGCCGACGAAAACGGCTGCAGTTGGACCTACATGGCCTACGGCCCGTTTCCCACGCTGACCAGCTATCGCGAGTGGATGAGCACAACATGTCTCGGCGACGATCCATTGTTCTTCGCGATCATCGACTTGGCCGATGGTCAGCCGGCCGGCGTGGCCAGCTATCTCCGCATCGCACCGGCCAGCGGCTCGATCGAGGTTGGGCACATTCACTATTCCCCGCGCTTGCAGCGCCACCCGGCCGCGACCGAAGCGATGTTCTTACTGATGCAGCGGGCGTTCGAGTTGGGCTACCGCCGCTACGAATGGAAATGCGACGCGCTCAACGCCGCCTCGCGAGCCGCTGCTCAACGATTGGGCCTATCATTCGAGGGTCTCTTCCGACAAGCGACCGTCTACAAGAACCGCAACCGCGACACCGCCTGGTACGCCGCCATCGACACCGAATGGCCCGCTTTGCAAGCGGCATTCCAAGCCTGGCTCACCCCCGGCAACTTCGACGCGAACGGCCAGCAGCGAACCCGCCTGACCGATTTGACACGCCCGATCCTCAAGCAGCACGTTGGCATCGTCTGAGTGTTCCACACCCGCGGCCATGAATCTTGTGAGAACATCCATGGAAGAGAGCAAATCGTTCGATGAACTTCGCGACGGACTTCGCGCGGGTGACTCCGACGCCGCGCGTGAATTGTTTACTCGCTTCGCGACTCGACTGGTCGGCTTGGCTCGCAGTCGGCTGGATACCCGATTGCGGCAAAAGGTCGATCCCGAAGACGTTGTGCAGTCGGTCTACAAGAGCTTCTTCCGCCGTGCGGCCGACGGTCAGTTCGACTTCCAGACCTGGAACAGTCTGTGGACGATCCTGGCGGTGATCACGCTGCGAAAGTGCGGCCATCGCATCGAATACTTTCGCGCCGCCTGCCGGGATGTTCGTCGCGAACAAGTCTCCGCCGCGAATTCCGACGACTCCCTCGCCAGCTTCGAGGCGATTGCTCGTGAACCAGAGCCTACCGAAGCCGCCGAACTCACCGAGACGCTGGAGCGTGTCATGCAGCAACTCGACGACCGCGAACGGCAGATCTTGATGCTGCGTCTGCAAGGTTACTCAACCACCGAAATTGCCCCGCTAGTTCACCGCACGGACCGCACCGTGCGACTGGTTCTGGAACGGATTCGCAAGCTGCTGGAATCCGAACGCGATGCGTGAAGGGTCGTGCGTTCAAAATTCAAAATTGGCGGGTCTGACGTTCTGGTGATTCCAGCACTCTGTGCCCGCCAATTTTGAATTTTGAACGCACGACCCTTTATCATGTGACGATGCCAAATCAAAACCAATCACTTTCTGCGGAAGCGCTCACGCGAATCTGCGAAGTCGTCGACCGCTTCGACGCCGCCTGGCATACCGTGGCGAAGGGCGGAGCACCGCCGTGGATTGAAGATGCCTTGCGAGGGAGAGTTCCGGCCGAACGCCCGGTGTACTTGAGGAATTTGCTCACCGTGGAGTTGGAGTGCCGTGTCGCGTTCGGCGAGCAGCCGACGGTGAATGAGTATCTGAAGCGATTCCCAAAGGACGCGGAATTGGTGGCCGACGTCTTTCTCGAATTTGAGCACAGCCAAGCGGGCGAGACACTGGATGAAGACTCGGTGTCCGAAGAGGTGGAGGACACGAAAACTCCCGAATGGAAGTCGCGACCGACCCAGTCGCCAGGCACGGCGGAATTTCAACCGGGCGATGTGCTGCATGACTACCAGTTGCTGGAGCAACTCGGCCAAGGAGGCATGGGCACGGTCTTCAAGGCGCGCCACTCGCGGCTGATGAAGACCGTGGCGTTGAAGGTGTTGGCTCCCGAACGGCTACGTGACCCCGGCGCGGTCGCGCGGTTCCAACGGGAGATGGAGGCGGTCGGACAACTCCGCGATCTCCATGTGGTCGAAGCCTACGACGCGGGCGAGGCGCGCGGGATTCACTATTTGGTCATGGAATACGTCGAGGGTCTGGACGCCGCGACCATCCTGCGGCAGCGAGGCAGTGGATCACCACCAGCCTCGGCAACCGAGTTGTCCGCCGACAATTCACCCGTCGAGCCGCGCCCGTCAGGGAGCGAAACAGGGAAACCGCTTCCTGACGGACGCGGTTCTGCGGAACTGCTTCGCGTGACCGATGCGTGCGAGATCATTCGTCAAGCCGCGCGGGGATTGCACCATGCGCATCAGCGCGGCCTGATTCACCGTGATATCAAGCCATCCAACCTGATGGTTTCGGCGGAAGGGATCGTCAAGGTTTTGGACCTGGGGCTGGCTCGTCTGCACGCCGAACATCCGGCCGGGAACCTGACCAGCACCGGGAACGTGATGGGCACCGTCGATTACATCGCTCCCGAACAGATCCTGGATTCACACAAGGTGGACTTGCGAGCCGACCTCTACAGTCTGGGTTGCACGTTCTACAGCCTGCTGGCGGGCGAACCGCCGTTCGCTGGTCCGAGTTACTCGTCGGCCTATCTCAAGATGAAGGCTCACGAGAACACCACTCCGCCATACATTCCGCGCGCGGACATTCCCGGCGAAGTGCTGGCCATTCTCGACAAGCTGCTTCGCAAACAACCTGCCGAACGATTTGCTTCGGCGGCGGAAGTCGTCACCGCGCTGGCTCCGTTCACGGCCGGCCACGACCTCGTTCGCTTGGTCGGATTTGTCGTTGGACATCGTCACGACGAAACGGCGGCACTCGGACGTCACCCCACCTCTGCGTTCACCACCGAAGTGGAAGCACGACCGCGGGAGGGTTTGCCGATTCGTCGGTCGATGTCGCCGCAACGTTTCCGGAGAATCATCACCCCCTTCGTCAGCCTGATGATTGTCGCAGTCTTGGGGTCATGGCTGCTCCAAGGGGTCGTGCGTTCAAAATTCAAAATTGGCGGAAACAGCGTGTTGAGTGATTCAAAAACCTCCACCCCGCCAATTTTGAATTTTGAACGCACGACCCTTACCGAACGCGCCGCCGCCGAGTGGGCCTTGTCGGTGGGTGGCCAGGTGGCGGTTCAACAAGACGGCGAGCCACGGAGCGTCTCGCGGTTGGCTGATCTGCCGCCGGGAGTGTTTCAGGTTGTTGAAGTCCGATTGGCCGACAACGTCACCGATGCAGGACTCCAAAACCTGCGCGGGTTGAGTTCGCTTTCAAGAGTGTTCTTACCAAACCCGTCGCGGGTGACGCCAAAAGGAATCGAAATTGTCGCGTCGCTTCCTAACCTCAAGACCTTGATCCTGGAATGCCAGGGTTTCACTGACGACCACATCCACACATTGCGAGATTGTCGGAGCCTTGAGCATCTCTCCGTTGGTCACTTCGCGCTGGGCACAGACGCGAGCGCGGAGACGCTGGCACAGTTGCCCAAACTTAAAACACTCAAACCGAGTCACTGGCCAATGACAGAGAGCGGCTTAAGGCGGCTGCTGGCAGCACCCAAGTTGTCTGATATTGATTTGGGAGGGTCTCGCGTCACGGATGCGGGACTCCAGTTGCTCGCCGATGACCCGCGTTGGGTCGGCCTGGGGATTGATTCGCCACAGACCGCTCAGGGATTTCGCAATCTGGGGCGACTTCCAAACTTGGCCGGGCTTAAACTGACTGTGGCAACCATTCCGGATACGACGTTCGACAGCGCTCGATTCCCGAAGTTGCGAGCCGTGTCTGTGGAAAACGGTCATGATAATCGTGAGTTGACCGCAGACCATGTCGCACGGATTGCCCGACTACATCAGATCGAACTGCTGCAGCTTGCCTACTTGCGATGCGAGGAAGTTCCGGGACTGGACGAACTCGCGAAACTCGATCGCTTGAAAGAGATCGAGTTCCAAACCACGCCCCTGACCGATGACGGCCTGGCTCATCTGGCGGCCCTTCCGGCCCTCGAACTCATCAGGCTCAACCACACGAAGGTCACTCCCGCCGGCCTCGCCAAGTTCAATGCGGCTCGGCCGGATGTGAAGGTTGAAGGTGATGTCGCCGCACTCGCCACCACTGCTAAACGCGCCGCCGCCGAGTGGGTGCTGTCGGTCGGCGGGAGTGTCGCAGTCCAAATCGGAGGCCAGCGTATTCAGGTCGAGCAGACCGACAAACTTCCGGCCGGTTCGTTCCGAGTCGTGGCAATCACCATGATTACACCGCGCGATTTCACTCGCGACGGAATGAACTGCATGAAAGGACTCGTGGACCTCGAATACATCGAATTGGCAGAGGTTCCCGGACTAACGAATGAGTGGCTGGAACCGCTACGTGGGCTGCCAAAGTTGCGACATATCAAAGTCAGCACCGTTGGAGCAGGGCGCATCACGAACGAGGTGATCCCGCTCCTGAAAACGCTACCGTGCCTTCAGGAGATTCATTTCATCGACGGTCAACTCACGGACGCTGACTTCGCGCAATTGGCGACTTTGCCCGGTTTATTGCAGATCAACTTTGAATGCCGCGAATTGACCGACGTGGCAGTGGAGCACTTCGTAAAGTCACAGATCCGAAATCTGGCTCTCATGGGTGGGGAAACGACTCGGCTGACTCCGCACAGTGTCGAATTGGCCGCTCAGTTCCCCGAACTGTCCTACCTTCACGTGTCGCCCGGGTTATTGACCGATCAATCGGTTGAGGCGCTGCGTTCCCGCTCGACGCTCAAGTGGATGCGGGTGGGTCCAGGCAACGATGAAACGGTCCGTCGCTTGAGCCGATTGACTCAGTTGGAACGCCTCGATCTTGCGGTCGATCTCGAATCCAAACAGATCACCGACGACGGACTCGCGTCGTTGAAGTCTTTGGTCCGCCTAGAATTCCTTAACTGCGAGCACCTCGTGATTTCCGACGCAGCATTGGAGCACATTGCCGCGATTACCAGTTTGAAGGAATTCCGCTTCCGGAACACTCAATTCACTCCCGCCGGTCTCGCCAAGTTCAAAGCCGCGCGGCCGGATGTGAGAGTCGAAGGCGATGTCGCCGCCCTGGACCCCGCAGCCGAACGCTCCGCCGCTGAGTGGGTGCTGAATCGCGGCGAGGAAGTGTCGGTGCGAGTAGATGGCCAAGATCGGTACGTTCGTACGTTGGCCGAGTTGCCTACTGGACCGTTCGTGGTGACTTGGGTCGTTCTGCGGAAGGTCGAGCCGATTTCCGAGGAAGGGATGCAGCGGCTCTCGAAGCTATCGCAGTTGGAGGACTTGTGCAGAGGGGTCGCGCGTTCAAAATTCAAAATTGGCGGGTCCGGACGACTCGGAGCGCTCCCCACAACGACGCCCGCCAATTTTGAATTTTGAACGCGCGACCCTTCGCCTCGGCAAACAGTGACCATGACAATCCGGCATGGTGTGCGGGATTTTCAAGGTGTATTCTGCGGCCATGATTCACCGCAAAATGGATGATGATCGTATTCGTAAGGCTCTGAAACGTAGCCGCGTGG
Source organism: Planctomyces sp. SH-PL62 (assembly GCA_945893045.1). GTDB lineage: Bacteria > Planctomycetota > Planctomycetia > Planctomycetales > Planctomycetaceae > SXKJ01. The sequence continues at coordinate 48,971 of CAMDEA010000030.1, read as the reverse complement.
TGGCGTTGATTGGGCCGCGGCAGTCGGGTAAGACGACGTTGGCTCGGCAGTTCGCGCCACACAATTCGCTCAACTATTTTGATTTGGAAGACCCGCGCAGTTTGGCCCGGTTGGCGGAGCCAGATTTGGCGTTGAGGCCGCTTAAAGGCTTGGTCGTCATCGACGAGGTGCAGCGGCGACCGGACCTGTTTCCGATTTTGCGCGTCCTAGCCGATCGCAAGCCTTTGCCGGCGCGGTTTCTGATTCTGGGCAGCGCGTCTCCTGATCTGCTCCGACAATCTTCCGAGAGTCTGGCCGGACGCTTGGAGACGGTGGAACTGTCGGGGTTCCGATTGGCTGAGTTGCCAAAGAACGCTCAAGACAAGCACTGGCTGCGGGGCGGTTATCCGTTGGCTTACACGGCTCGCAGCGAAGCGGATTCACTCGCTTGGCGGCAACAGTTCATGAAGACGTTTCTGGAGCGGGACATTCCGCAATTGGGAATCCAGATTCCATCCGAGACGCTCCGTCGATTCTGGAGCATGGTGGCTCATTACCACGGCCAGATTTGGAACGCGGCGGAACTGGCTCGAGCCTTGTCGGTCAATGAATCAACCGCCCGCCGGCATTTGGATGTGCTCACGGACGTTTTCATGGTGCGGCAGTTGAAGCCGTGGTTCGAGAACCTCGGCAAACGCCAAGTAAAAGCTCCGAAGGTGTATGTGCGAGACAGCGGCCTGTTGCACGCCCTGCTGGGAATTACGAATCGGCGAGACCTGGAACATCACCCGAAAGTCGGTGCCTCGTGGGAAGGCTACGCCGTCGAAGAAGTGCTCAAGGCATTGAATCCCGACGAAGCCTACTTCTGGGCGACCTACAGCGGTGCAGAGCTTGATCTGTTGCTGTTCCTGAAAGGCCGCCGCATCGGAGTCGAGTGCAAGCGGAGCGACGCTCCGACACTCACGCCGTCGATGAAGACGTCCTTCGCCGACCTCAAGCTGGACCGCTTATTGGTCGTCTATCCCGGCGACCGCCGCTACACCCTGGCCGATCGCGTGGAGGCCATCCCGCTGTTGGAATTGGCCAAACCGCGCTGAGATTAAGGGGCGCGCTGTGACCGTTTCGAACTTTCACGCATTGAACTATCTGTCGGAGTCGAACTCGATAGACTGCCGATGTCCGTCAACCGAGGCGAGCATGCCATCGAACCGAGTTGTGACCATCGAACGCAAGTCGCTCCAGGCGGAATCATCGCCGCCGTCCGCCGCGACACCGGCCGAGCGGTTGCTGATGGTTTGGCCGTTGACCATCGAAGCCTGGGCCATGCGAGGAGAAGACCTTGCTCAATCCCGACTACCGCGACATGTTGTGCATGTTGAACGACGAAAAGGTTGAGTACCTCGTCGTGGGAGCGCACGCTCTCGCCGCACACGGATATCCGCGTGCGACCGGAGACATCGACCTGTGGGTCCGCTGCACCACGGAGAATGCGGAGCGAGTTTGGCGGGCACTTTGCCGCTTCGGCGCACCGCTGCAGGATTTGACCGTCACCGACTTGGCCACCCCCGACGTGGTCTTTCAAGTGGGAATCGCCCCGCGCCGGATCGACATTCTGACGTCGATCGCGGCTGTGACATTCGAAGACGCATGGCCTCGTCGAAAGTCCATCGTCGTAGACGAGATTCCGATTTCCGTGATTGGCCGCGATGACCTGCTGCGTAACAAATGGAATACCGGGCGTACCAAGGATCGTGCCGATGCCGAATGGCTCGAAGCTCATCCTCCCGCAATCAACTGATGGTCGTTGTCTTGTCGTCGTCTTGTCTTAGCCTTTCGCAGGATGAAATCGCGGTACGCTTCCAGATGCGGACCCGCAGGTCTGTTTCCGAATCACTGCGTCGCAGCCGTGATCGTGAGCAACAGGAGGCCGGCTTTCGCGTGCAGCTTGCGACCATCCGCGAACGCACGACCCTTTGGCTTTAGCTCAATTACTGCTCGACATGGTCACCTTCTCCTGAGGGGCCACCATCGACGTAGTCATTGCCCGCTTGTCCGTAAACCTGATCCGTGCCAAGGTGACCGGAGACCAAGTCGTCACCATCGTTGCCAAAAAGGATGTCGTTCCCGCCTTCACCATAGATCGTGTCGTTGCCAAAGCCGCCAGCAATAATGTCGTTGCCTTTGCCACCCAAGATGTAATCGGCTCCGTCGCTGCTGCCGTGGCTATTGTGATTATCGTCTCCATAGACGTCGTCATTTCCATCGAATGCGTCGATGTAGTCTGATCCAGCTCCACCCTGAATGAAGTCATTGTCCTCGCGTCCGTAGAGGGAGTCATCTCCATCTCCTCCCTGCACCTCATCGTTCCCTTCCTGTCCATTGACCTGATCGTTGCCCTCTTCGCCAAACATGTGGTCGCCATCAGCACCGCCCCGCATGATGTCATTTCCAATTCCACCGTACATGTTGTCGACGCCAGCGTCTCCATTCATGTCGTCACTGCCGACTTCACCATACATGTTGTCGCCGCCTTCACCGCCGTAGAGAGTGTCATTGTCCGCTCCACCATACAGGTTATCGACGTCATCACCGCCGAAGATGCGGTCGTCACCTGCGTCACCGTAGACCGTGTCGTAGCCATTGCCGCCGAGTAACGAATCGTTTTCCGCTCCGCCGCGCAACGTGTCATTGCCATCGCAACCGTAGAGCGTGTCCCGGCCATCGCCGCCCGACAGGGAATCGTTGCCGCTGTTGCTTTCGACGGGCTCGTCATTCACATCCAAAACACCGCCGATCAGCAAGTCATCGCTCAAACCACCGATCAGCGTGTCATCGCCGGATCCGCCGACCAGCGTGGCTTTGGATTCGAGACTAAGCACATCAATCGAATCGTTCCCGTTGCCACCCTCGAAACGGACGTCCTTCAGAGCATTGCGGCCGAAGTTGGCCGTCATCGTGTCGTTGCCGCCAAGTCCGCGGACACCAATCACTTCGATGTCTGGATCAAGGCTGATACGCGAGGTCATCAAGACAGCGTTCGTGATGAGGTTCACGTCAAAGGCGAGATTCGACGTTCCGTCTTGCACGCCATTGATTGCGATCGTGTCGTCGAAGTTCGTGCCGTCGAGCAGATAAGTGTCCTTCACTCCGTCGCCGCCGATGATTTGATCCCGCCCCGACGAGTGACGGAATTCATCATCACCCGCGCCGCCGATCAGCAAGTCTTGGAACGCGCTCCCCTTCAACGTATCGTTGCCTTCGCCACCGACAACCATGTCTTGGAAGATGGCTTGATAGTTCAGTTCGATGCCCGCTTTCTGAAGTTCTTCAACCAGGAATGCTCCTCGCTCACGATTGAGTTCGCGTTTGACTTCGCTGAGTTGGTCTTCCAGATTGCGGAGGTCCAACTCTTCCTGAGCAAGCTGGGCCAACGCCAGATTCTCGTCATCAGTTCGTTGTCCGACGGGGATCGCACGGAGCGTTTCCACCTCATTGGTCTTCGCGAGAATCTCTGAGTTCAAGCGGACCAGTTCGTCTCGAACGTGGAGTTCCTCCGCCAACCAGTCAGATGCCGCTCGCAGAGTTTCGGCTTCCGACGTGCCTGCGATCACAAAGTCGTTTCCATCACCACCAAAGATGATGTCCGCACCGCTGCCGCCGGTGATTGAATCGTTCCCGCCATTGCCATCGAGGAAATCGCCCATTCCACGGCCATCGATAAGATCTCCTTGAGGGCTGTTCGGATCGTTGGGATCCTTCGGCCCGGACTCATCGCCGCCGCGGATAAAATCGACTCCCGCGCCGCCGATCAGCGTGTCATAGCCAGCCCCGCCATCGATCACGTCGCCAGCGATGCCGCTTCCTGCTTCGATCAAGTCGTCTCCATCGCCACCGACTTGGTAGTCGTGACCGTCGCCACCATTGAGTTGGTCGTTGCCGTTGCCTCCATACAACCGGTCGGTGTCGTCCCCCCCTTCGAGCGTATCGTTGCCGATGCCACCGTGGAGTTCGTCGTTGTTGCTGTTGCTGTTGCCGGCGAGCGAATCGTCGCCGACTCCGCCTCGCAGCACGTCACGGCCGCTGCCACCGAGCAGCGTGTCATTGCCGTCGCCGCCATCAAGAATCAAATCGCGAGTGACGTTCGAGCTGACATTCAGGAAGTCGTTGCCGTCGAGTCCCGCGATCGTGATGTTCTCGATGTCGGTGTCCGTGCCACCGCTCAACTCGAACTGCATCGTCGCCAGCAGTTCGCCAGTCTCCGGTTCGCCCGTCTCGGAATAGAACAGTTCGAACTGTTCCACTCGGAAATGATTCGCGTCTAACTGGGTGAGCGAGATCTTGTTGTCGCCCGTGCCCGATTCGACCGCGCTTCTGACTGTGCTGCCTAACTCGCTGAGTTGCTCTAACTCGGCAGCATTGAAGGGCACTTGATTGGCCGCTTGCTCTTGCTGCGTTGAATTCAAGATGTGCTGCGAGACGACGTCTGTCAGTTGGTGCAACTCGTTGTCCGTGTGATTGGCGACTCGCATGGGCGAGATCCACAACGTGTCGCGATCCGTGCCTCCCTGTAAGACATCTTCCACCAACTGCGTGCCCGGAGTGAGTTCGATGATGATCGTGTCCTGTCCGGGTTCACCGGCGATCCAAGTGCGAGTGACCGAGTCGTACCAACTCGATTCGCCAATGACGTCCGCACCTTCGCCGCCATTCAACGAGTCATCGCCTCGGCCACCCTGCACGATGTCGCTGTCGGCACCGCCATGAACGTAGTCCTGATCGTCGGCATCGATCACGTTGTTGGTTCTCAAGCTGCCATGCAGTTCGTCGTTGCCCGCTTGGCCGAAGAGGAAGTCATTGCCCTTGCCGCCATTGGCGTAGTCGTTGCCGTCACCGCCCAAGATCGTGTCAGCACCGTCGTCACCCAACAGCGAGTCATGCCCGCCATCACCCATCAGCGAGTCATCGCCAACGCCGCCTTGCAGCGTGTCGTTTTCCGCACCGCCGAGCAGCACGTCGTTCCCGCTACCCGCATTCAACAGATCGTTGCCGTCCTCGCCGCTGAGCACGTCTTCGCCGGCTTCCCCATCGAGCACATCGTCGCCCGAACCACCATTGAGCAGGTCGTCGCCATCACTGCCCTTCAACATGTCGTTACCAGAGCCGCCTTCAACACCGTCGTTTCCGCCCTGGCCATCGAGGTCATCATGGTCGGCTCCACCTTGCAGCAGGTCATAGCCCTCGCCGCCTCGGATCAGGTCGTTTCCCGAGCCTCCATTGATGAGATCGTTTCCATTCTCGCCATGCAGTGCGTCGTGACCGCTCTGTCCCTGAAGCTGATCGTTCCCTTCGCCGCCGCGCAACGTGTCATTGGCAGTTCCGCCCGAGAGCGTGTCGTGTCCCGCGCCACCGTCGGCTTCGATCGGAATGTCGAACTCAGGCTGGACCAGCAGTTGGTCGTCGCCATCACCGCCGAGGAAGACGACTTTTCGCACGCCGACATATTCGCCGCGCCGGTATCCCGGAGCCTTGAGCGTGACTCGACCATCCTGCTTGCTGAGCGTCACGGCATCGCGATCCGCAGTGCCCGTGATGACCAGCGTCTCGCCCTGCATCACGCCGAGCGGATCCTTTTCACCCTGACCGGCCAGGGCGAACTTGCGGTGCGTGTTCTGAGTGACCGCGTCACGTTCTGAATCCGAGATGCCGCCGACCTTGAAACTCACATCGAACAACGTGACGTCCGGCAGTGGCCACGGCAGATTGAGTTCACCTCGTGCGTAACCGATCGCGCTAGCGTTGATCTCGAACTTCATGACGTTGCCGATGGCGTCGAGCAAGGGCCGGCCGTCGAAGATCTCGTCCATGTAGATGTGACCGTCAGACGGATCGGGGTCTCGCAATCCGAGGCCCGCATTGATCTGCACTCCCAAGCCCGCTTCGAGTGTCACGCCCAACAATCCGGCGACACTCAACGAACCTTGCACTCCCGCCCGCGCCGAACCGTACAAGCCCAAGTGCGTGCCGGAGTCGATCCACACTCCCGTCGTATCGACCCCAAAACCGACCGACCAATCCCATCCAATTTCAGCCCGGATCACGCCGCTCAGCGAAACGACGAAGGGACCGATCGGCGCGGCGGCAAACAAGAAGCTCTGATCGAAGTCCCACAGGATTCCGGAGTCACTCGCTTGGAACCAAATCAGGTCCACACGCTCGCCGCTGATGAGTTTGGTGAGTGTCCCCGTGTCGAACTCAGCGAACTCGACGCCGTAGTCACGCAACGTCTCGCGGACTTCACCGACCTGGCTCGTCAGCCAGCCCAATTCTTCTCCCACTCCTGCCGCTTCACCAAGCGATCCCAGGAATGGCAATTCGAAGTTCAGCACCTCACCGATCGGCCCCAAGAAGTCGAACGAGTTCTTCATATCTACGAAGCTCGACAACACCGAGCTGAAGACCGCTTCGGCGGACGGCAGTTGCAGATTCACCTGACCTTCCTGCACGACTCCGTCAATGACCTCGGCTCGCCAATCACCGTGCCATTTCATGTCCTGAATGACGGACACGTTCGTGTTCATGTCAACGTTCAAGACGACCGAGCCATCGACATCCCCGACCACGTTCGCCCCGTTCGAGAGATCGCTCAGCCGAATCTTGTGGTCGGCATCGCTGTCTCGCAGATTGAGCCGTCCGTCGAGATCGACCGTCAGCGTCCCCTCAGCTTTCACGTTGGCGAGATATCGAATCGCCATCTCACCCGTGATGTGACCCGACGCATGGAGGTCATCGAAGGCGACGTAGCTGCTATCGGAGATGAAGAAGGTCGGCGTGCCGAGTTGCTGAGCCGTGCCGCCGACTTCATCGACGCCAAACGTGAGATGCACCGTGACCGTCGGCGAGTCCGCCACAAAGCTGCCGGACAACGTGCCGTTCACATCGTTGTCGAAGTACGCGAAGCCCGTTTCCCCTCCTACATTCAATCGAGCACGATCCGTGTTGAAGGTCCGATGATAAGTGATCCGCAGCAGGTCTCGATTGGCATCGGCGCGCGACCCCATGTACTCGATCGTGAAGCCGAGCGCCGCGAGGTCCAGTCGTGCCGCTTCGATCTGCTGCTGAGTGCCGGTCAGCGCCTTGTCGAAGGCCGATTGCAGTTTCGTCACCGCATCCAAAATCTCGCCGACAGATTCCTGCAAAACGGGCAAGTCCTGCCCAAAGCCATTGTCGATGATGAACTGAGCGACGCTCAGCGCATCAATGCGCCCGGTGTTGTAGGTACTCAGGATTTGGTCCCACGCGAAGGCGACGATCTCGGGCGTCCCGTTGATCGAGTCGAGTCCTTCGCCGCCATCGAGTTGATTGGTCCCGGTTCCTCCAAAGAGCGAATCCGCACCCGCGTTGCCTTCGATGACGTCGTCGCCCGCATGACCATCCAGCGAGTCATCACCACTGCCGCCCAGCAAGGTGTCATGGCCCGCGTTGCCGCCGACGGTGTCATTGCCATCGCGGCCTTCGATGCGGTTCGACAGTGTGTTGCCGAAGATCAGGTCGCTGGAGTTTGTGCCGATGACGATGTCGATCGCATCCACCGACCTCAGCGTGAGACTCAACTTTGAATTCACGGTCTGCGACGTCGTCTGTCCCAGATCCAACCGAGCAATCGCGACCGTCAAGCCGCTGAAATCGAGCGTGTTCGTGCCGAGGTTGTCTCCCGTGACGAACGTGTCCAGCCCCAGCGCGACAAGACCGCTGAAGACGAAGTGATCGTCGTCAGCACCACCATTGAGGCTGTCGTTGCCGACGGCTCCTTCGAGCGTGTCGTTACCGCCCCCACCTTCAAGCGTGTCATTGCCGTCGCCGCCGCGAAGCTGGTCCGCGCCGGCGTTGCCGATCAGCTTGTCGTTGCCCAATCCACCGATCAGTACATCGCTCGTGCCACCGCCAAAGAGGGTATCATTTCCGTTCGCTCCATCCAACGTCACGCTGCCAGAGAAGGCGGACGCATTCAGCGTGTTGTTGCCATTCCCACCAGTCAGTCGAGCAAGGGTGATGTTGCTCAACGTATCCGTACCGTTTCCGGTCAGCCGCGTGTTGGTCAGCGTGAAGCTGACGTTTCCCGACTCCACGAGCGTGTTGACTCCGCCACCACCGTTGAGGATGTCGTTTCCCAGCCCACCCGTGAGCGTGTCGTTGCCATTTCCGCCGGTGATGTTGTCGATTCCATCGCCCCCGTTGATTTTGGCCGCGATCGACACGCCCTCAAGTCGAATCGTGTCGGTGCCGGCTAACGAGTTGATCGTGATGAACTGCACCTGCGCCGCCGAGACTTGATTGACTCCCGCCGTACCGACCTTGATCTGGAGGACGGCGGTCCCATTGCGAACCGCCAGTTGATCGCCCGTCTGTTGCACGGTGACGGCGTCAGCCTTCGTGGTCCCTTCGATGTAGAGCTCACCTCCAGCCTTCAACGTGGCCATCATCGTCGCGGCCGGGTATTGGCGAATCTCAAACGTCTCCGCCGCCGTTGCCGTCTGCATAACCGGCCGCTGGCGCTTCGTTCCTCGACGCAACCGACGGCATCCGAACAAACGCGACCGAACGCTTCGCAACCAGCTTTCCATCAACATGATTTGTCTCCCCAGTGAGTGATTAGGCGTGTGTTTGGCCACCGAATCAGCGGCCTCACCGGGGAAATGCCGATCGCTCGGATACGCGGAAATGAAATTTCGAGAAAATCTCCGATTTGGCAACAATCAATGAAAAAGGCCCGTTGCCGGAGCAACGGGCCTTTCGGGATTTCTTTCAACTGGGTTTTCAAGCCGCTGGAGCTGCCACTCTCTAAAATGAACTCACTGGTGAAGGTCAAACGTGGTCGATCCAGTCCGAGGTGGAGAGCGCGGCAACATAGTCGGAATCGAGAGATCCTTCCTCGTTGTCTTCGGCAACGGGGTCAGAATCAGTGTCAACATCAGTGTCAATCGTCTCGCTGGCATCCTCGTCCGAGGGTGTGTTGGCTTCGACGCTATTGTCGTTCGGTTTCTCAATGTCGAAACTTATGATTGGTGTCATGGGATCGGATTCGGGATCAATGACTTCGACAGTCGCCGAAGCAAAATCAACCCGAGTGCCGTTGAATTCGACATTGGCCATTCCAACTTGGCTGTCGTAAAAAGAGTCCGCAGCATTCGTCACCCAGGCCTCGATCGTGATGTTGCCTTCAAACTGAGCCACGAATTGCCACGAGATCCAACCGGTTTGTCCAAAGTCTCCGACGGTGAACACACTTGACGACATCAGCTCCTCCAAGACATCACCGTCCGCGTCGAGGATTCTCACACCACCGGCATCGTCATAGGGCATGTAGTCGCCGGCATGGAAGAACGACGAACCGCTGATTGTGTCGCCGACATGGACATAGAACGTGTGTGATAAAGTAACAGGCTGATTGGGATCCCCCGCCGTCAATATGGCGAACGGCGAGCCATCCGGAGACGTGGTCGCTGCCGACGATGGAACAACTTCGACTTGACCCGTATGAGTTGTGTTCCCCGACCAGCCTGGAATGTTCCCCACGGCCACCTCAACGGGCGAAGGCGGGGCGACTGGTTCAACAGGGAAGCAACTGCCTTCTGGACCTTTGCCTGGAGGGAAAATGATCGGTTCAACTCCATCGACCGGATCACCATCAATCGGGTCGCCTGCAACCGGGTCGCCTGCAACCGGATATTCAGCAACCGGATATTCAGCAACTGGGTCTTCAGCAACTGGGTCTTCAGCAAGGGGGTCTTCAGCAAGGGGGTCTTCGGCAATCGGGTCTTCGGCAATCGGGTCTTCGGCAATCGGGTCTTCGGCAATCGGGTCTTCGGCAATCGGGTCTTCGGCAATCGGGTCTTCGGCAACCGGGTCTTCGGCAACTGGGTCTTCGGCAACTGGGTCTTCGGTAATCGGGTCTTCAGTAATCAGGTCGTTGAAGTTTGGAAGGTAATAGAACAATGGACCCCACGAACCAGGACCGTGGTGGTGGATGTCTCCGAGAAAGTCGACGGCATCGTCGGCTGTGATTGTTTGCACCGCATTCTGCCCCGCATCCTCAGGGCACTCATTCGCTCCACCGACCTCCACGAGCGTGGCAGTGATATTCGCTGCCAACAAACTGCGGACTTCGAGCACTTCGGAGGAAACCGGGCTCGTAGCACGCTGACGTCGCCGAGTCGCTCGACGCATCCGGCGGTTTCCGATCAACCAAGACTGAACTCCACACAACCAACTTTGCAGCAACATGATTCTTCTCCCCGGTCAATGTTTTGGTTTGAACGACCGCCGAATCAGCGGCCTCATCGGGGAAATGCCGGCGGCGAAAAGAATCGGAAATGAAATTCCGAGAGATTCACGGATTCGGCGAAAACAACAAAAAAGCCCGTTACCGAAGCAACGGGCTTTTCAAGACTCCGATCGACAGGGCGACCAAGCGGCTGGAACTTGCAGCTCTCTAAAGAGGACTCACGATGTCCGTGAATACGAGGTCGATGTCGTTCGCATCCTCGTTCGATTCCTGATCCTCAGCCGTCCCATTGTCGTCCACTTCGGCCTCAGCGGGGGCCGTGCTCGCTGTGCCATCATCGAGCGTCACTTGTTTGAGAATCGCGGCATCGAGCGTGCCGGACTTGCCAGGCTGTTCGCGCAATTCCACGGCTAATTGGTCATCGCCTTTCGACACTGGGCAATCATTTTGTTGAAGTTTGGAATCCAATTTTTTTTATTGAACGGCGGCAGTCGATTCTCGTTGTCCAGCCGCGACAAAACCTCCAACGCCTTTTCATACCAGGCGATGGCCTCTGTGTATTCCTTCAATTGCTGGGTCACGTCGCCCAGCTTTGAGAAACTGACCACCAAGTCCAGTTGCGCTTGGGTATCGCTTGGCTTGGCTTCCGCCAGGATCTGACGGATTTCCAATCCCTGCTGATACTGTCGAACCGCTTCGGCCGCCTTTCCGGTGCGGAGCAGCGCGTCGCCGAGATAATTCCATGAGACGGATAAGTCGCGCTTCGCCTGGGTATCGCTGGATTCGACATCGGCCAACTTTTGACTGATCTCCATTCCCTGCTGGAAGTACTTGAGCGCCTCGGTCAATTTATCAGTCTTCAGGAGCACGCTGCCGAGGTTGTTGTAGGAGGCCCAGAGATCGCGCTGCGCACGGGAGTCGCTCGGATCGTTTGCCGCCAGCTTCTGACTAATCGCTTGAAACTTTTGATAATGTCCGAGTGCTTCATTGAACTTTTCAGACTTTAAGGAAACGTCTCCCAGCCGACTGAATGAAATCGCGAGATGACGCTGTGCCTGAACATCGCTCGAGTCGGCCGCCGCCAGCTTCTCGCTGATCTCGCGTCCCTTCTGATATTGCTCGAGCGCCACTTCAGGCTGCCCAAGCTGGCTCTGTGAGTCACCAAGATTGTTGTACGCGAGACTCAGTTGGCGTTGGACTTGGACGTCGTTCGGATTGCCGTCGGCCAACTTGAGACTGATCTCCAGCCCCTTCTGATACTGCACCCGCGCCTCGGCGGCCTGACCGAATTGAAGCAGTGCGCTCCCCAGTCTCAGGCAGGAAACGCACAGGTCATACTGAATCTCGGCGTCGTCCGGGGCATTCAACGCCAACTTCTGCGTCACCTCTAATCCCTTCCGATACGAGGCGAGTGCGTCGACCGGATTCCCACATCGCAACAAGCCATCTCCGAGTTGATTCTGCGAGATCGATAAGTCGCGCTGAATCTGCGGATTGCTGGGATCGCCGATCGCTAACTTCTGAATGATCCTCAGACCATTCTGGTAATGCTCAACGGCCAGGTCGGCCTGTCCGGACTGCAGCAGTGTGCTGCCAAGTTTGTTATACGAGACAGACAGATCGCGCAGGGCGCGGACCTCGTTGGGATTCGCCGCCGCGATGGCTTGATTGATCTTGAGAGCTTGGGAATAGAGTTTGTTGGCCGTCGCCACAGTCCCTTCCAGCGTCTCTCGTTCCCCAGAGCCGCTTTCCGAGTGACCAGACGGAGGTGAATTGTTCCCGATTTTGAGGAACAGGTCACCCAAATCAATCAGCACGGCCGCGGTGTCGCGATCGAGTGCGCTGCGGGAGACAAACCGTTCCGAAATCTGTTCGAGGCCCTGCAATGCCTTTGTGAGCAGCTTGCGCTGCACTTCGCCGGCTCCCGGAACATTCTTCAATCCGCGCTGGATGTCGAAAATCACGGATTCGAGCGTCGTCAGCGCAATCTGGCTCTGTTGGCGAGCCTCATTGGCATTGGCTCTGGCGATTGCCTCATTTTGTTCTGCCGTGGCGGCGTTCGCTTTCGCTTCGGCCGCACTCGCTTCGGCCTTGGTAGCGTTTGCTTTCGCTTCTGCGGCACTCACTTTGGCCTCGGCCGCGTTTTTTTCCGCCCTCAAAGAATTCTCTTCAGCTCGCTGCTTCTGCACTTTTGCTTCGGCAGCGTTCTTTTCTGCTTGTTGCGAGTTGGCTTCGGCAAGGATCGTCGCCTCACGCTCGCGCTGGCTCGTCTGCTCCAGCGTCGTGTTGGTGGTTTGAAGGCGAGAGTTCGCGTCAGCCAGCAATTTGTTCTTGCCGGTCATAAGCAGTGATAACGTCCCCAAACTTGCCAGACCGATGATCAGCGCCGCTGCGGTGGCGGTGACAGCCATTTGGTGCCGCTTGGCCCACCGCCGCGTTTGCGCGCTCAGCGGAGCCGGAATCACCGACACGGGTTCATCAAAGAGAAACCGTTTGACATCGGCAATCAGCGCCTTCGCATCCTGATACCGATCGTCTCGCCGTTTCGACATGGCCGTCGCACAGATGGCATCGAGTTCGACCGGGATGCGAGACTTCACCGATTGCGCTCGTGGCGTTTCGGCATTCGCGATGCGGTGAAGGATTGCGGCGAGTGAATCGGCGTTTCGCTGGCTGTGTGAATCGTCTGCCGGAGCGGAGGCGGAACTTTCGGCCGCTGTGTCTTCTTCACCGACCTGGCGTTTCGTTTGCGGAGGGACTCGGCTGCGTGAAACCAGATCGCGGTGCGGCGAGCGACCGGTCAGGATTTCAAACAGGATCGCACCCAATCCATACACATCCGTCCGATGGTCGATCAGATCGATTCGCCCGGAGGCTTGTTCGGGAGCCATATACGCTGGCGTACCGGGCGTGGCTCCCAAATGAGTGGCCGCGCCCTGCGCGTCGTCGGTGAAGATGATCGGCGCGACCGACTCATCTTTGCTGCCAATGTGCTTCGCGAGGCCCCAGTCGAGCACGACTACTTCGCCGTAGTCGCCCAGAATGATGTTCTCCGGCTTCAAGTCTCGATGAATGATGCCGCGCGAGTGCGAGTACGCCAATGCCTCGCACACGCTGACAAAGACGTTCAACAATTGCGGCAATGAAAGTGGCTCGCGCTGGCTGTCCCGGCCAGGCTCGTGAAACCGCTGGATCGCTTTCGCAAGTGTTTCGCCGCGCACCAGTTTCATGGTGTAGAAGGGACGGCGGCCACGATGGAGTTCATAGACCGGAACGATATTTGGATGCTGTAATTGCCCGGTAATCTGGGCCTCTTTGATCAATCGTCGGACGGACTGCTGCGACTCAGCGGACTTATCGAGGCGGATCTCTTTCAACGCCACTTCGCGAGACATGTCGTTATCACGCGCCAACCAGACTCGGCCCAACCCGCCCCTGCCAACCTCGTTAAGCCAGGTGTACCGCGACTTAGGCTGCTGGGACTCGGTCTGCGTTTCGCCAATGGTTTCGATCAAGTCCGATCCGGTCGCAGGCCAGGAACTCACCGAATGCTGGATATCGCTATCCTCAACATCCATGATGGCATCACAGACATCGCCGCGTGCAATGGAATTCAACGTGACTCGTGGATCATGGTGGTGCTTGGCCAGCTTGCGCTCGACCAGCTTGTCGAGGAAATCGCAGTCCGCCAACGTGATCCAACCACGCTGCACCAACAATTCAGCCAACGATTTGGATTTGTCTTCGGCCCATGCCCGGCAGGCAGCGGTCAATTGCGACAGATCGAGCAAATCGTTCTCAAACGCCAGGACGGCGAACAACAGATTCTGTTCGATGCTCATACGAAATCTCCGAGACGAGAAGGCCGTTGGTTATAGCGCTTCGGCTCGGAACTTCAATCACCGTGGCCGCAAATCAAACCGCTGGCTATCGGCTTGACGCGGGACTCGCGGGAGTGGCTTTCGGTGCGAGAGGACGCAGTTTCGGCACGGGCAGCTTGGGATTTCCCGTGCCGATGGCCACGGCACCAAATTTCAAAGTCTCGTACATCGCCTTCGCCGAGCGACCGACGGCAGAATTCCTGATGAATTGCAGGGGAATGCTCGCCCTGCTTCCTTGAAGATCTTCAGCCAAACGTCGGATGGACTGCCGTGAATTTCCGTCGAACTGCAGACGTTCGAGAACTCCATCCAACAAACTCGGCCAGTCGATTCCGGAAGGTTCATCCGATTGTCGATCGATCGACTGGCGCAAGCCATCCTCAAACCGCAAGATGGTTGAATCTTCGATGCCCGATTGAGCCACGATGCCCGTGGACGCCCGCCCGTTTCTCGAAGTCTGACGGCTGCCAAGGAGCAGGCTCACAATCCGAATGAAGGATGGGGACGAGGATCCTAAATCAGGTCTCGATGTTGTTGATTCGGACCCTGTTAGTTGTGAATTAAGATTCGGAATGACGTTAGGCGGCTGCGTTGTAGTTATTGGACCGCCACCACCACCGCCATTAACCCGTGGTCGCTCAATCCCACCAAAGCTAAGTTCAACCGCGAAGGTTGTCTTTCCGTCTGTGGACGTCATTCGTGGCTGCCCCTGAGAAACCGACTGAGACCCCGCCGGTCCAATCACAAACGCCGAGAAACTCTGGGCAAGGTCAGGCCCATTCCCCGCAAATCGCAACTCAAACTTCCCCGCCGAAGAGACGGGAACGATCAGTACTTGTCCGAAAGATCCCACGGAGACGTAACCGCCAGGAGTCTCATTCAGCGTTCCATTGCTTGACGTAAATCCCGACTGACGACCTTGAGAGTCCGTGAGCACGGGGTCGTTCACCGGATCGATGACCACGACTAAGAAGTCTCCTGTCTTCCCTAACTCGTTTATCGCGGCGGAAAGCGCATCGCGGATGACGATTTGATTTCGTTCACCGCTGGTGGCCACACCATCGGCGAGGGACAACAGCGCAAAGAGTGCGGCATTCCTAAGCGACAGATCTTCGGATGCCTGGCCTGGCTCGACATTGATGCTGAGGCTGTAGTTGACTGGGGAGTTCAATGCTATGCCGACGTGTGAAACAGCGACGACGAAGTGTCGACTTGACTGCAGAACGTCGTCGTGTGACCGCTGGGCTGAGAGATCGCTCAAATTCAACGCTGTTTCTTCACGTTGGGTGACAATCAACGCGACCTGTGTGAGATTCTCAATCGAGACGTTTGACAGATCAGTAGACTCCGCCTCGAAGACTCGCAATTCGACTCCTGGTGGCAACGGCAAGTCACGTGTCGCCAAACTTACGGTCACCGTTCCTCCCACCTCTGCCGTGAACGCGAAGAAGTCGCGATCCTGAGTGACGTCGAGGAGACCTTGCACCGCAAATCGATTTTCTTCCAGCACTGGAATCAGGGAAAAGTGGCCAGAATCATTTCCAAAATCGTCGGCCGCGTGGGGGGTGAATTGGACGGTCACTTGATAATCTCCGGTCGTTTCATTGATGCCAGCCGCTTCCACATAGAACAACTCGCCATCGTGTTGCGCTTGGAGAGTAATCTGGCTATTCAAGGTGAAACCGCCATTGTCGTCGTTGCGAGCGACGGCAAGCTCTTGTTCGTTGTAAACGGTCAGGATTGGATCCAGGTCGCCGGACGTGCGATCCAGTCGGATTGTAAACTCGCCACTCGAAGGAGCGACCAAGCGATACCAATCGCGATCGGAAGGGAAGTCGACAGATTGACCCGATAACGCCCCCACACTTCCAACCAGTTCAATTTGCGCGTCAGATGGTGATGCAGGTATCAGATCCGGGACGGCATTCGCCGACAAGAAATAGTCACCGGACGTGAAGTCGCCATTGGAATTCCTCAGTCCCACGACACGGACAAAGTAGGTGCGTCCTTCGTTCACGGGCACCAATAGGCTTGTTTGTTCGCCTGGCGCTGCCGGTTCCGCAACCGCCAGCAGTTCCACATCACTGGCATTGCCAGTCCGGCTGGCCCGAAAGAAAGACAGTCCCGCCCGCAGATCCGCCTCGAAAGGCGAGGCACGGAAATCGAGCGTCCCATTGAAACTGGCGATGAACGAAAAGACGTCGTTGTCCCCTCCCGCAGAGATTGTTCCATTCTCCGACAACAAAAATGCGTCGTCTTGAGTCGCTAATGGAGCCGCGACTTCAAAGGTATTTCCAACGTCGTCGCTTGAGCCCAAACTTAGCGTCACGTCAAAATTACCGGTCGTTGAGCCAAATCCGCCCACGATGAGATCGTAAACTTGGCCTACGACGGCTGGAAAAGTCACACGGCTATCGAGGCCTCGCCCACTGTCGTCATCGGACGCGACAAAACTCGCAACAGAGGGATTTGCGGGATCATCATAAGTGACGATCGTCACGGTCGGATCCAGACTGTCGCTAACCTTGTTGACCTCGACAGTGGTCAATCCACCGACCGTTGCGGTGAATCGAAACGTGTCTGTCGTCGAGCGTTGTTCGATGCTTTGCCGTTGATGCACGATAGGCTGTGCAACAGTCGGAAACGAAATGGGAACTGTACCGCCTCCAGTGATCGTGAGTTGATAATCGCCCCGGCGCGATCGAAAGTCCCGAGCGTCGATCTCAATTGTTTGCCTCTGTCGCACGGGCACGAATACGAAACTGTCGAA
Organism: Planctomyces sp. SH-PL62; assembly: GCA_945893045.1. Classification (GTDB taxonomy): domain Bacteria; phylum Planctomycetota; class Planctomycetia; order Planctomycetales; family Planctomycetaceae; genus SXKJ01. The sequence goes on along the minus strand of CAMDEA010000030.1, from coordinate 32,059 downwards.
GCTGAATCCAAAGTTGTTATTTACAAATCGATCAAAAAACGAACCATCTTCGGCGAAAACTCGAACGTCCAAAACTGGATCAAGGGCGCTTTCGGCGGTCGCGTTCAGCGAGATTTGCAGAGTCCGATTGGCATCGGCGATAAACCGATAGGTGTCGATATCTCTCCTCGTTTCGATGGATCCAAACAGGACAGTGGGGTTCGCGGACGAAAAGCCGGTGAGATTGCGCCCGGCCTCAGGCACATCATCCACCGTAAGTACGATGCTCAACCGATAATCACCGACGCTTCCGCCGAAACCTGTGACTTCGGCGAAATAACGTTGCCCAGCAACCACAGGGAAGGTGACGACGCGAGGAATGGTCGTGTCAGATGAACCAAAATCGACGGCGAGAGGGAAGCTGCTCCCGGCATCGAACGCTTTCAAGACGCCATCGAATGGGAGTGCAGCGCCAACCACAGGCGCGGCAACTTGTCGAACTTCAACCGTGCCATTTACCAGAGCCGTAAAAAGAAAAAGGTCATGAATTTCCAATGCCGTGATCGTCCCAGAAACCATTAGTGGTTGGGTTGCCGTCAGGTTTCTCAAATTGGTTGCGGACTCCACAGGAAATCCAGAATCGAGCGTAATTCTCAGGAGATAGTCACCGATGGAATTTGAAAAACCACCGGCTTCGACAAAGTAGGTCTCCCCTCTGACAACCCTGAAGTTGAGTCGGCTATTTGTCGAACCCCCATCGTCGTCGTTGGAAGCAACCACCGCTCCGGATGAATCGCGCAACGTCACCACGGTATCAAGACCACTGAAATCCGCACTGAGTTCAATGACCACAGGACCTTCCGAAGCCGCTTGAAACCGGAAGACGTCACGGTCAAAGGGCACTTCAATTGAGCCTAGGAACTCGATCGGTTGTGTTGACGTCAGGATTCCCAAGTCAGTCGCGGTTTGCGTGGTGTTACCAACGGCGTCGGTCACAGTTCTCAAGACCAATTGATAACCACCGCTTGAAGTTGAAAAACCACGGGTCTCGACGAAGTAGACCACACCTCCGTCAATCGCAACGGTGAGCCGACTATTCGTGCCTGAATTGCTATCGTCGTTCGAGGCGATCACGTTTCCCGATGAGTCCAGCAGCGTGACAATGGTGTCGAGAGAGCTCAGCCGCGCGCTCAGTTCAATGAGAATTGCACTTTGCGTCATCGATTGAAATTGAAAGACGTCACGATCAAAGGGGACGTCAATCGTGCTAAAGACTTCCAGCGGTTGAGTAGCCGTGAGAAATCCCAGATTGGTTGCCGTTCCGATGGTATCACCAATATCACCAGCGACGATCGTGAGGTGGAAGGCACCGCTGGAAGTCGAAAACCCGCGCGTCTCGACAAAGTAGGTCTCACCTTCGACGACCGTGGCAGTGAGCAGACTATCCGTTGAAAATAAGCTGCGATCGTCGTTGGACGCGATCACATTTCCCAACGAATCGAGCAGCGTGACGACGGTGTCGAGCGAACTGGCATTCGCGCTCAATGAAATCGTTGTTGTTGCAGAGGTGCTCGCTTGAAATTGATAAACGTCACGATCAAAGGCGGCGTCGATCGTAGCAAAGACGTCAAGCGGTTGAATGGCCGTGAAGAGCCCCAAATCGGTCGCGGTTGCGATCGTGTCTCCCGCATCCAGCGAGATCTCCAGGAAGAAATCACCGGTGCCATCAAAAAAATCGCCAGCCTCGACAAAGTAAATCTCGCCCCCGTTGACGGTGAAGCGGAGCAGACTATTCGTGCCCGGTCCACTGTCATCGTCGAAGGCGAGTTCATTGCCCGACGAATCGAGCAACCGCAGGTAGGTGTCGAGCGAACTGACATTCGCACTCAACTCGATCGTGGCTGTCTCTTGCGTCCCAGCTTGAAATTGAAAAACGTCAAGATCAAACGATTCGTCAATCGTGGCAAAGACTTCGAGCGGTTGTGCGGCGGTGAGGATTCCAAGGTTGGAGGCCGTCAACGGAGTGTCACCAACCAAGTCCCCGGCACCGGAGAGCAGGCATCGCGACTCGAGATGTTCAATCACATTGGCAAAGTGAGGCGTCCTGCGACTTTTGGCCCGTCTGATTCGCATGAAACTGCCTCTCTTGTGCGTCAACGCCCACGCCCAGCAGGAAACTGACAAATGATCGACCCTGAAAACTCCGCAATCCCTGACGGGGCGGTAGGCTATCCACGCGATGTGATCGAAATCAATTGGCTGGATTCACCCGTCGTCAACAAGTGCCCCAAGAGTTCGAGTGCGGCGTTGCGACCGGCCACATTCCGGTGGATGAATCCAAACTAAGCCTTCGGCTGCACGTTGGGCTGGACTTCGTAAAGCTGCTGTGGTTGCTGGATCCCTTTCAGCGTGACTTCGCCTCGCGGAGAGATCGTGAAATGGTCTTTCACCAGCAGATACGTGCTGCGGCTGAGTGTGATGGCGTTGATTGCTGACGCTCCCTCGATTCGCGAGGCCAAGTTCACGGAGCCTCCCACGGCGGTGTATTCCATTCGATGATCCGATCCGAAATGGCCCACGGTCGCGAAGCCGGTGTTGATTCCGATGCGGACTCCAAACTGCACATCGTGGCCGCGGGCACTCCAGATCTTCTCCAGGCCGCGAACCGCTTCCTGCATCTCGATGGCCATCGCCACGCAGCGTCGCGCGTCCTCCAGTTCGCCCTGCGAATCGGGAGCACCGAAGAAAATCATGATCCCGTCGCCGATGAACTTGTCGATGGTCCCTCCGTAACGAAAGGCGATCTCGCTCATCGCCGACAAGTACTCGTTCAACAGGCCGCTCACCAATTCCGGTTCGGATTGATCCGTGAATTTCGTGAAGCCGCTCAGGTCTGAGAAAAAGACTGTCACCTTGCGGCGATCATGCCGAGCCACAAAGCCATCCTCGCGATCCAAGATTTGCTCGACCAAGTTCGATGGCAAGAAACGTTGCAGCGATCGCGCCTTTTCGACACGGGCGACTTCGGTGCTCACGCGATCTTGCAGCTTTTGGTTCCATTCCTCCAGCTTGCCAAACGCGGATTGCAGATCGTCCGCCATGCGATTGGTGGATTCGATCAAGGCACCCAGCTCGCCGCCGGCCTTCACTCGCACTCGATCTTGGAAGTCACCCTTGGCTAATTTGGCGGCCACCACGACCACCGCCTGAATGGGTCTGGCGATCGCCCGCGCATTCAGAAAGCTGACCGCCAATGTCACCACCACGACAAACAATCCAATGATCAACAAAAAGCCCCGCAACTTCTGGCGTTCCGCGACCGTCAGCAGCCAGGCGTCGGTGGCGGTCTTTTCCATGCGTCGCTCCACGTCATGAGCGGCTTGGCGAAACTGCTCCTGGTGCAGGACGTTCTCCTGGTCGATTTGCGTGACGCGGAGAAACAGTTCTGTGTACTCCACCAGCAGAGCTTGCGTGGCTTTCACGTCCGGAACCAGGGCAGCGTGTTCCGTTAAGTAGCGATCCAGTTCGCGAGACAGTTCCCGAGTCTGCACGGCATACGACGGGTCGGCACGCAGCAGGTAGTCCTTTTCGTGACGGCGCATCTGCAACAGCAGCAGCGTTGGGAATTGATCGGACAGAGATTTCAGCACCGCCTCCAAGGCATGGACTTTCTCGCGCCACACCCCAATCAGCCCTGTCTCTCCGTGGCCCCGTTTTTCCAAAGCCTGCACCAAGCGCATCAAGTGAGCTTCATAGGTGTCGAGATCCTGGCGAACGACCTCATGGATTGGGGCGACCGACACCTCGGTCCATTCCTTCAGCAACACTCGCGCTTGCCCCAAGTGCTCACGCACCGACCCCTCGTTCTGACCTGTGCCTTCGATGTATTCGAGATCATGCCGCAAGAGGTAGTCTTTCTCGCGCCGTCGAGCTTCCAGCAGCTCCAAGTGGATTCCCTGCGCCAGTCTCGCGACAGAAGTCGATCGAGCAATTTCGGCGTCCGTCCAAAGCACGCCCACCAGGGCCACCGCGCCTAAACACACGATGACAATCAAATATCCAACTAGAATTCGCTGTCTGATCGTCATCGACCGGCTCCGATTCCAGAACCTGAGACGCCTCATGAAAACAAGGTCGCTCTTCTGGAGCACTCACCGTCATTCCAACAAAAGAGGACTCGCGAAACAAACTCGCAAGTCCGTTGTTGATGAAGATAGCCGAAGCGGGAATCGAACCCGCACGCCCCTTTCGGGACCCAGGATTTTAAGTCCTGTGCGTCTGCCTATTTCGCCATTCGGCCAGGAAAGCGGAGCGAATGCTAACGGTCGCGTGAGAGCGCTGCCATCACGCTCGCGAAGTGATTACATCTGGAGTTCCAGCACCAGCATATTGGCGCGGCGGCTCGCGAGAATTCGGCCGGGCAGATGGATTGCGGTCGGTGGCTCGGAGTGGACCAAGTCGGCCAAGCGGTCCCAGTGAGAATAGGTCATCGACAGACGCAGCCATTGTTGCTGTTGCCACACGCGGACAAACAGTTCGCGGACGAGCGGCCGCGTGGCTTTCGCCAACTCATCGCAGCGGAGACGCACGATGTTGTCTGATTGATCGAGCGACACAGTTTGCAACAGCGCGTCGGCGGCGATGCGCAGCACGGCATCGCAATCGGCGGCTTGTTCCGCCAGTTGGCAGAGATGTTCGCGGACTCGTGGATTGAACTCACGTTCCAATTGAGGCAGCAGTTCGTGACGCAGACGATTGCGAGTCAGCGAGACATCTTGATTGGTCGCGTCCTGCCGGAAGTCTTGGCCCAGCTCACCGAGGAATTGTTCGATGTCAATTCGCCAGGTTGAAAGCATTGGCCGAATGAGCCGCGGCAATTTCGGCGGCGGCGAAGATTCATCCAGGCATCGTGACCATTCCATGCCCCGCAGGCCGGTCAATCCGGTGCCGCGCAGGATGTGATGCAGCACAGTCTCGGCCTGATCGTCGGCGGTGTGGGCAGTGGCGACATCGTCGCAGTGATGTCGCTCGGCAGCAGATCGCAAGAAGTCATAGCGTGCGTCGCGCGCCGTCTCCTCAAGACCGCGTCGAGTTCGTTCGGCCAACTCTCGAACCGGTACGGTTTCGATGTCGCACGGGACGTTGAATCGCTCGCATAAACTCCGCACCCAAGCGGCGTCGGCGTCGGCGTCTGACCCGCGCAATTGATGATTGAGGTGCGCCGCTCGCAGCGTCAGGTTCAATGCCGGTTGCAGTTGTACCAATCCGCGCAGCAGGGCGACGCTGTCCGCTCCTCCGGAGACCGCTACCAACACGCTCTTCCCGATCGTATCGCACCGGTGCAGACCCGTTTGAAGGCTCGTCAGAAACATCGGCAGCATTTCTGACGTGGGAGGCATACTTGATCCAATGGTCTTGAAGTTGCAATTTTTTTGCCGCGAAGCGACGACGGAGTTTAGCCGTGGGCGCAAGCCCAATGGCACTGACTTTGCCACTCGATGAGTGAGCGGCACGGCGCTAGCCGCCGGTATTTCGCAAGGAAATTCGCCAACACGACACCGGTGGCTAGCGCCATTCCGCTCAAAGTCCCGAAAACCGTGGGCTTGCACCCGCGGCGAAACTCCGTCGCCGCTTCGCGGCTGGTGATGAGCATTGGGCACGACTGCTACGACCGGAAGTCTTTCGCGCATTGTTCCGATCGCTGCGATGCGTTGAGTCGCGCTGCGTGAGGTCATTTCGCCACGCTTTAAGCGAGTGCCGCCGATCTCGCTGAAGTTTGCCGGGTAGCCTTGAGCACAATGGGAAAGACCTTCGACTTTCGGCGACTGCGAGACGACGTGCTGGCGCTCGCGCTGCTCGGTGCGGTGGCATATCTCGGCCTTTGTCTGGTGAGCTGGGATGCGGCCGATCCTCCGGCGACGCAGGCGTATCCCGTGCGCGCGGCGGCTCATAATTGGGGTGGCAATCTTGGGGCCTACCTCGCTTACGGGTTGCGAGCGATCACAGGGTTGGGTGCCTACTTTGTCTGGCTTTCGTTGTTGGCGTTCGACATCCGCATGTTTACTCGGCGTGAGGTCTTCGGCTGGGGAACGGTCGCGTTCGGCTGGTCGCTGCTGTTGCTGGCCGTCTGCGTCGGCTTGCAGTTATTGATGCCGGGACTCGGCAACGGGCAGATCGTCGGCAGCGGCGGATACGTCGGAGCGTGGGGCGTCGCGATGTTGCTGCCCGTGTTCTCGAAGGCGGGGCTGATGATTTTGATCGGCTCGTGCGCGGCGTCGGGACTGCTTTTGGCAGGAGACGTGCTGTTTGTCGATGCGGCATTGGATTGTGTCGCTGCGCCGATGTGGCTGGTGAACTGGATCGCGTTTGGCAAGACGAACGCTCCGATCAAAGAGAAGTCCGCGAAGAAGAAGCCCGACGCTCCGCTGGCTGCCCGCGAAAGTGGGGCAGGTTTCCAACCTGCCCTGGAAGCAGTCTTGGCAGAGTCGGCCAAACCGACCAGCGCCGAGCAAGCTGCCGACAGCGCGGTGGAGTTGCTCGATTCGATGAATGCCGAGATCGCGGCGGCACTCAGCGAAGTGACTGCGGATGCGGGCACGTTGGAAACCTGCCCCACGATGGAGAACGCCGAACGGCATCCGATCAAGGTCAATCCGCCCGCAACGGTGAAGTCGGAACGGGAGCAGGTCATCGCGCAGCTTGAAGAAGGGAGCCAGCAGGCTGACGGTTCAAAATACATTCTGCCGAGCCTCGAGATGCTCGAACATCCGGCGGAGTTTCCCTACGAGGAGTTGGCTAAGAAGGCTCAGATCGCCGCGGTCACGCTGGAGAAGACTTTCACCGAGTTCGGTCTGAACGTGAAGGTCAACGAGATCGACACCGGCCCGGTCATCACGCAGTTCGAGTTGTCTCTGGAAGCCGGCCTGCGGCTCAACAAGGTCGTGGCGTTGGAGAATGACCTCGCGATCGCGCTGCGCGTGCCGGCCGTGCGCGTCGTCGCGCCGATTCCTGGTAAGAACACCGTCGGCGTCGAAGTCCCCAACGAGAAGCAGGTGATGGTCCGCCTGCGCGAGCTGATCGAAGCCTGCCCCGGCGACATCGAGAAGAAGCGCATTCCGCTGTTTCTCGGTAAGGATGTCAGCGGGCGGCCGATGATCATTGACCTCTGCAAGATGCCGCACTTGCTCATCGCCGGCCGCACCGGCACGGGCAAGAGCGTGTGCCTCAACGCGCTGATCCTGTCGATCCTGATGACGCGCAGCCCGGACCAGGTGAAGATGCTGATGATCGACCCGAAGATGGTCGAGCTGTCGCCGTACAAACGCATTCCACACCTGATGCACCCGGTCATCACCGACATGAAGAAGGCCGAGGCGGTGCTGGCCTGGGCCGTCGAAAAGATGGAAGAGCGCTACGACCTGCTGGCTCGCATCGGCGTGCGGCATCTCGACAGCTACAACGCGATGACTCGCGAAGAAGTCCTGCGCCGCTGCGGCCTGACCGCCGAATGCCCCGAGGCCGACACGATCCCCGATCAGATGCCGTACATCGTCATCATCGCCGACGAGATGGCCGACATGATGATGACCTCCGGCAAGGACGTCGAAGGACACATCATCCGCCTCGCTCAGAAGTCGCGAGCAGTCGGCATTCACTTGGTACTCGCCACGCAGAAGCCGACCGTCGATGTCATCACCGGACTCATCAAGTCGAACCTGCCCGCGCGCATCGCGTTCCAAGTTGCCAGCCGCACCGACAGCCGCGTCGTGCTCGACGAGAACGGAGCCGATCGCTTGCTCGGCAACGGCGACATGCTGTTCCTCGTGCCGGGCACGAGCAACCTCATGCGCGCTCAAGGCACTTACGTCAGCGATAACGAGGTCAACCGCATCATCGACCACTTCGGCGATCAAGCCCCGCAGTACAGCGCCGAACTCGCTCAAGTCGCCGCGAAGAGTCTGCTATCTGGTGATGGTTCCGGCGACGGCGGTGCTCGCGAGAAAGACGACCTCTACGAGCCGGCCGTCGAGATCATCATCCGCGAAGGCCGAGGCAGCGTCTCACTGCTGCAACGCCATCTCGGCATCGGCTACGGCCGAGCCGCTCGCTTGATCGACTACATGGCCGAAGACGGCATCGTCGGCGACTACAACGGCAGCCAAGCCCGCGAGGTGCTCTACAACCTCGAACAATGGGCCGCCATCAAAGCGTCTCGCGTGCCGATGGACGCCGCCGTTTGACGAGTGTTCCTTAGCGCCACACAATGTTCGCCATGTCTACCACCAAACGAGTCACCGTCTATTTGGATCCCAAGCTGCATCAGCGTGTGCGTCGCCAAGCGACGAAGCTGGATCAGAGCGTTTCGTGCCTTGTGAACGAGGCTCTGCGACGTGCGCTTGCCGAAGACGCTGCCGATCTTGCTGCCTTCGAGGAGCGAGCCAGCGAGCCGAGTTTGTCATTCCAGGACGTTGTGCAGGACTGGAAACGCCGTGGCAAGCTATGAGCTGCTCATCAAGCCGTCGGCCGCGAAAGAGATCGAATCGCTCCCGCGTAAGGACCGCCAACGAGTCGTCGCCAAGATTCAATCGCTGGTGACTGATCCGCGCCCCAGCGGCTGCATCAAATTGAGCGGCCACGAACAGTACCGTGTCCGGCAAGGTGACTACCGCATCCTCTACGAGATTCACGACCGCACCTTGGTCATCACCGTGGTGAAAGTCGGCCACCGACGCGATGTCTATCGCGACTGACCTTGGGAATCAGTTCGGCAACGTCTCAGCGAGCGACACGAGGAAGTCATCACTCAGCGCGGCATCCAGTTCGAGTCCTTCACCCACGTCTGTGAAGTTGAAGTCGTCGTTGGCCGCGAGATCGCTGCTGTCTGCGAGCGTTTCTTCGGTTGGTCCCTCGCCGTCCTCCGGTTCGGAGTCGAAACTGGCGGTGTCGAACTCCGCCAACTCGCGATACTCAATTCCAACCGTCGCGATCCCTTGGCCAATCAGCAGAACATCGCCGGGCGATGGCAAGTCCGAGGAATCTCTGCCGTCAGTGGGTATGACGCTGGTGTCATCCGACACATTGCCACTGCTATTGGTTGCTGCTGAGTTTCCGTCGTTGTTTTTTACCGAATGATTGACGACCACGGATGGTGTCGGATCGGCTGTCGCCGGATCTCTCCAGTGCAAGACATCACGACGGCTATTCTTCACCAACGTATCGTTTCCATCGCCAGCCCAAAGGGTGTTCTCGCCGCTGCCGCCATCGAGCGTGTCATTTCCGGCACCGCCTTGCAAAAGATCATTGCCTCCGCCTCCTTCAAGCCGATCATCAGATGCGCCGCCAATGAGCGTGTCGTCGCCAATTCCAGTTTGGAGAGTGACCGGTCCACCAAACTTCGAGGCATCAATTCGAATCCCGCCAAATCCTCCACCATCCAGCCATGCGGCTTCCACACTGTTCAAGACAGAATTCATACCGGAGCCGTAAACACGATCTGCCAAAACTGAAACGTAAGTGCCGTAGATTCCTTGACTCAAGTCGTCAGTTCCCTCACCGCCATCCAGAGAATCATTTCCGAATCCTGGGCTCATTCGATCATCGCCATTTCCACCAAGAAGCGTGTCGTTCCCTTCCTCGCCACGGAGACTATCAGGACCGCTGTTCCCAATGAGCAGATCATTTCCGGCACCACCCTCAAATTGATCGGTGGCCGAACCGCCGATGAGGGTGTCGTTGCCGTTTCCTCCGCGGACCCAAGCCAATCCTGACCCGGAGGTTGAATTGGTATTAAACAAGTCGTTGCCGTCCCCGCACTTCACTGACAAAAACATTCTTTCGCTAATACCAAATTGCACGACGAATCGTGTCGTACGATCCGTCAGTGTCATGGCTTGCTCGTCGTAAATGATCTGATTGTCTTCGGGGCCTAAGAAGTTGACGTTGCGCCATACGGACTCAAACGTATTCCGTTCTTGTACCAACTCGAAGTTCTGATATTGGAAACGGAAGTCGTGAGATACGTCACCATCAATGTCAGCGACGTTGCCATAGACCTCTCCTGATTGGATTGATCTTGGGAGGTAGGTCACTTCTCCCGTCGTCGGATGAGCCCGATCCGGAGCAAATACCAACCGAAGGTAATCGGTCTCAGGACCGGCTCCTCCATCAAAACTCAGCTTCGGAGCGATCCAAGGCCAAGTCGCCCACAAATCTGCCGATACGTTCCACAGATCAATCGTGAGCACGTCCGCCGCGTTGTCTCGGCCGATGATGTTCAGGCTGGTGATTTGGCTGGCCAGCATGGGCGTGATGACGTCGGTCTGCGTGTCGGTGCGGAAGACGTGCAGCAGGTCGCCGATTTGTTGCAGCGTCAGGCCGGCGTCGTCCCACAGCGAGGCGTCCACCACCACCGCTCCGGTCAGCGGAGCCGCGTCCGCCGCCGCGAGCGTGCCCGTCGCCTCGGTCATCAAGCAGCGAGGCTCCAACACCTCCGCCGCCAACGGCTTCACCAGCGACTGCCGCCGAAACCGAGACATCCTCCGCCAAGACTCCGACCCGCGTGGCAACACCATGCTCGCCTCCGTGCGATGTGGGATGAGAGGCGGTGTTCTACAACCGGGCGAGCAATGGACACAGAGCAATCCGGGTGGCACAGCTTGCTTCAAGCTGTGTGCGCAGCATCGGAAGCTTGGTATTGATCCTCAACGACAATTCATTGCTCACCTTGGAATCCGCGCGGACTCCAAGTTTCCTGTGCTTCGCACACAGCTTGAAGCAAGCTGTGCCACCCTACTTCGGCAACCGTTCCGCCAGCTTGAGGCAGATGTCGTAGAGCAGATCGAGCGACGTCTTGGCGTCCGCGCGGCTGATGGTCAGCGGGGGGCTGACTCGCAGCACCTTGCCGGCCAGCGCGCCGAGCAGGTGGATGCCGTCTTCGCCGAGGCCCAGGTAGCAGGCTTCGACGATGCGCACGGCGACCTCGTTCGCGGTGAGGTTGTCGCGCGGGGCGCACTCGATGCCGTACACGAGGCCCTCGCGTTCGCCGCGGACTTTCGCGATCAGACCGGTTTCTTTCAGGCGGTTGAGGCCCTCGAAGAAGGCCGACGTGAGTGCTCGCGTGTGTTCGAGGATCGGGTTGGCTTCAAATTCGTCGAGCGTCGCGAGCACCGCCGCGCAGCCGAGAGGGTTGCCGGACCAGGTGTCGGAGGCTTCGCCGTATTTCAGGCTGGAGATGAGGTCCGCTCGGCCGACTGCCGCGCTGACCGGGACGCCGTTGCCCAAGCCTTTGCCGAGCGTCACGAAGTCCGGCTCGAGGCCGTAGGACTCGAAGGCGTACATCCGACCGCAGCGGCCAAAGTTAGCTTGCACTTCATCGAGAATGAACGCGATGTCGTGTGCTCGGCAGAAGCGTTGCAGCAGTTGCAGGTAATCTGCCGGAGGATGGAAGCTGCCACCGCCGCCGAGGTACGGCTCGGTGATCAGACAGTTGAGACGCTCACCGTACTCAGCCCAGACCTTTTCCAACTCGCCAACGTACGGCGCGGGATCGAACGTCGCGCCGTATTTGCTGACGTCATCGCACTCGGCCATCGGGAAGGCGATGAACTTCACGCGCGGGTCGCGATCGTGATCGGTCTCGCAACCGGTGACGGCTCCGGCGAGTCCCTTCTTGCCGTGAAAGCCGTAGCGCGTCGCGAGGATGATGTCTCGCGATTCGTCCCGATGCAGACAGGCCCACAGCGCCTTCTGCACCGCCTCGCTGCCGGACGCGGCCCACATCACCGTCTGCAATCGACCACCGCCCGGCGAGGCTTGCAGGCTCTTGACCAACCGCTCGGTCGCGCGAGTTTCGATCTCCGTGACCGCGTTGTACGCCGTCAGCGGCACGGCTGGGTAATAGTCATCAAACCCGTTCGATGGCTTGAGCATCTCGGCCGACCAACCCATGTATCCCGCCAACCGTCCGAGCCATCGCTTCGGATTGTGCCCCAAGTTCGCGACCAACACGCCTGAGCTGTAGTCGTACAGCCGCCGATTCTCCGGCGTCCAATGGAACACGCCCGCCGACTTGGCGAGCACGGCTTGAGTCGGAGTAAACGTCCGCAGCGCGAGCGCCTCGCATTCGGAGACAACTTGGCGAGCGGCATTGGATCGGGCTTCATTCGGGAACTGGATGGGTTGTGTCATAGTCGGATTCGTGATGCGGTTAAGCCCCGGAGGGGCGATGGAATTTAGCCGTGGGCGCGAGCCCACGGTTGGAGTGACAAACGAATTCAAAAAGCCCCGGAGGGGCGACGCCAGATCGAACTCTCAATTCAATCCCACAGATATTGCTCTTCGTAATCCACCTCGTGCCGGTTCAACAACTCAACGTACTCCGTCTTGAAATCTTGTTTCGCGTGATGTTCTTTCTGGCTCCGAATGTATCGCGCGACAGGCTCCACTTGCGACCGACTGAGGGTGAAGGCTCCGTAACCGTCCTGCCAACCGAACTTGTGAATCTTGAATTTCTCTTCGTTGATCCACTTGGACGAGTTTGCCTTCAATTGCCGCAGGAAATCCGAGACGGCTATGGTCGGCTTGAGCTTCGCCAAGAGATGAATGTGATCCGGCATCCCGCCGACTTCCAGTAGAATGCCACCCTCACCACGCAGGGCACCACCAAGGTACGGATACAGGTCCGCCGCCAGAGCGTCGGAGATCATCGGCATCCGTTGTTTGGTGCTGAACACGAGATGGTACAGCAGGTTCGTGTGCGTGCCGGGCATGACAATACCTCGCGTGAGTTGGGACGCTTGTTGCATTTCAGCCGCGAAGCGGCGACGGAATTTAGCCGGGCGGCGCAAGCCCCCGGTTACGAGCCGCATCATTAAATCACGCAGCCCCGATAGGGGCGACGCTCGTGAGCCGATTCGGGCGTCGCCCCTATCGGGGCTGCATGATTCGCGGTGCATCGACCCGTGGGCTTGCGCCCACGGCTAAATTCCTCGGCCCCTCCGGGGCCAACCGCATTGGTCTCCGTCATCACAGCTAACTCAACCCCAGCACCTTCTTCATCCGGGCCGTGATGTCGGCCAATTCTTTCTCGCCGCCGCCGCCGACTTCGCTGGTGGCCCAGCCGTCGTAGCCGATTTCGCCGAGGGCTTTCAGAACCTCGGGCCAGTCTTCGTCACCCTCGCCGATTTTGCACCAACTGTTTTTGTGGCTGTAGCCCTTGAAGTCGAACTTCACCAGACGCTTGCCGAGCTTCCGAATCCACTCGGCGGACGACACGCCGTACTTGAGCATGTTGCTGCAATCGAAGTACGCGCCGGCCCACGGGCTTTTCAGGTCGTCCACGAACGAGATCAGATGCTCCGGCTTGGTGATGAAATTGTTCCAGACGGTCTCGATGCAGATTTTGACTTTGTGCTTCTCGGCCAGCGGCAGCGCCTTTTTGATTTCGGCTTGCGAACGTTCGTAGCACTGCTCGAAGGTGACGTCGTCCTTCACAACACCGGGAACCAGCAGAACCGTATCGCAGCCGAAGAACGCGGCGTCCTCGATCGCTCCGTTCAGAGCGGCCAGCCCTTTGGCTCGGACGTCGGCGCCGGAACTCGACAGCGTGTCGCGCCAGTGAACGCTGTCGATGACGCCGTGAATCACAATCCCGGTCTTCGCGGCGGCCGCCTTGGCCTCGGCCTTGTTCAACCCGCTAGGGCTGTCCACCTCGACCCCTTGCAGGCCGAGCTTTTTGATGAGGTTGAACTTGTCCTCAATCGAGCCATCGTGCTTGATCATCCCGTACTTGACCGCGATCCGGAGCTTTGGCTTCTTCGCCTCATCGGCCAGTGCGAATGGCATTGGCAGTGCGGCCGCCGTCGATGCGGCGAGAGTGGATTTGAGGAAGTCACGACGGGGAAAAGATGCGGGCATGGGGCGTCTCCAGAAGTTTGAAGTTCCGCCTTCAGGCGGAACGCGACGACCGCCTCAAGGCGGAACTACGAACACGCGGGCGATGCTACCGCTCGCAATTACGACCCGCAACGAGCGTTGTTCGCTGATTGATACTGAGCCAGCACGACGGTCACGTTGTCTCGACCGCCGTTGATCAACGCGGTTTCGATCAAGGCTTGGCATGAATCCTGAACTGCTGTTGTTGCCGTGAGAATCCCAGAGATGTCCGCTTCCGAAACCATGTCGGTCAGGCCGTCGGTGCAGAGCAGGAGTTGGTCGCCATCTTGCAGCGGGACGTGGCAGGTATCGACGGTGACATCCTCAAAGCTGCCTCCCAGGCAATTGATCAGCGTGCTGCGAAATCCAGAGCTCGCTTCGTCGATCGAATGCAGGATGCCGTCGGAGACCAATTGCTCGGCCAGCGTGTGGTCGCGAGTCAGTCGATGCAGCTTGCCGCGTCGAAAAATGTACGCTCGCGAATCGCCCACGTGCGCGATGAAGGCATCCATGCCGATCGTCAGCGCGCCGGTCAGTGTTGTCCCCATGCCTCGGAGCGGGCTGTCGGGGCCGGCTTCCGCTTGGACGCGGCGGTGGATCATGCGGATGAAGACGCGAAGCGACTCCTGCAATTCCAACGATTCTGACTCGTTGACTTTGAAACCCCACTTGAACGCCGAGCCGGTCAACTCCCAACCAGAACGGAGCGCGATCATGCTGGCGAGTTCTCCGAACGCGGCTCCACCGACTCCGTCCGCGACCGCCAAAGCAAACGCTTCATCGTTGTGCGGCGGATAAGACTCTTTCGGCAGATTGGTCAGCAGCACTTCACGCCCGCGAAAGCGACGCACGACGGAATAATGATCCTCGTTGTTGGTTCGCACTTTGCCTGGATGCGTCAACGCTCCGAAGCGGACATTGACCGCGACGGTCTCCGAGCCGAAGTACTTTGCCGCCAGAGCGTCCCATTCGGCTTCGGCCCGATTCAGAGTTGCGGTATCGGAGAACGCGGACATGTTGCGACCTCTCTGTCGCTCAGGGTGATTCGTCTGCGCGTCGATTGAGTTGCACGCGACGGGCAGCCGCTCAAAACTCAGCATCGAATTTGCGAGCCAGACGTGACCGGATGGAGGACGATTCGTCGATGACCAGATCCCAAATCTTTTGACGGTCTTTTTCGGCATCAGCAATCACTTTGGCTTGTTTGGCTTCGATCTCCGCGAAGTTGTTGCGGTATTCAACGCGATTCTGAGCAAAGGCGTAGCCTGCGCCGTAGCTGACGGTGTAGTTCGTCCACGGCGTGCTGACATAGTAGTTCTGCGGGTAGACGTAGACCTCTTGCTTCTTCGCGAACTGCAGGGCGTTCACATCGAGCGGCACACCGCGCAGCGAGCGTGCGATGGCGCGCAGTTTGGTGCTGACGCTGGCGGAGCAGTTCAGCAAGTCGGCATCGACGTCGCGGCTGGGAAGTTGACTGATCTTTTTGGCGGCGGTCTCAAACCAGTGTGCGGAGGAGGTGTAATCCTTGGCCTTGCGAGCCTGATTTTCCAAGTCGGAGAGTTGAGTCTGCATCGCGCTGTAGAAACGCCGCGACGCGGCTTGCTCAGCGTTCTTGGGCGTCGAGTCGCCCGCTGATGAGCCGTCGTCGAGATGCCCGACCGCAGGCTGAATGAACGAGATGATCCGGCGCAGACTCACCTCTGACAGAGCACTCTCGAACGTCAAAGACTTTTCGCCAAGTGTCACTTTCGCCTCCGGCAGTTCGTCGATCGAGACGCCGTTCTTCTCGAAGGCACCCAGTACGAGCTTGGGGAGCACGCGAGCGAACTCCGCCGTTTCGCCGTTGAAGTCGATCCGCACCGAGCCTTCGATCGTCTCGCCCACTTCCACGTGAACTTGCAGCCCGCGCATGCCGGCGACCAGCTTGGCGAGTTCGTTGAGGTCCAGCTTCTCGTTCTTCAGCACCGGTGAGTTCTGCAAACGGAGCTTCACGTCCTCCAGGTGCAAGGCGTCCTGAAGGTCGATCGCCAAGCGATATTGTCCCTTGGCGTCAGCACCAGTCAGCGCCTCACGCAAGTATTCGGAGATCGCCGGCTGTCCCCTGTCGCGAGTCGCTCGCAGCCAACGCGCCACATCCTGCCGATTTTGATGATTCGTCACCGCGAGTGTTTGCGCCCGCAATTCGAGGAAGAACGCTCGCCGCTCACTGGCCACCAGTGAGTGCCCCTCCAACTTGTCGAGCGCTGTCGATTCTTTCTCGGCCAGCTTTTTCATAGCGAATGGCTGCTTCAACCGCACCAGCCCCAGTTCCCATTCCGCGCTGATCGTTGCCGCATCAATTTTGGCCGCCAGGACCGCAGTTTGGACCGTCGGTGGAAACGCGGCCAAACCGTTGGCGTAGTCGGTGTAATAACGGCGGCTCCAGCTTTGACTCACGCCGAGCTTGCTCTTGAACAAGCCCTCGACATTCACCAGAGCCACCGCATTCGCCGTCTCAGGGACGCGCAACAGCAACTCGTCGGTGGCGTCGGCAGCGTGCGATAAGCCAGTTTGAAAGAACAGGACAACGGACAGCGATTGGCCAATCAGACGACCGAAAGTTCGGCGATGAAACATGGCGTGTCTTCCCACTTCGTGAACGCGAAGGGGTCGGGAGTCTTTTTCATGCCGCACTCGATGAACCTCGGACAATGTCACTTGTGAAGTGCGGCATGAAAAAGACTCCCGACCCCGTTTCCAGGTGCGGTGATTAGAACTCGACTTGAAACTTCTTGGTCATCTCTTTGCGAATCGCGGCGGTGGCGTCTTCGATCTCTTTCCAACTGTTGTAGCGCACGGCCTTCGCTTGAGCTCGTTCTTCGGTGTCGATCTGGCCTTTCACGCTGGCGTTCGAGCGGACGTTGCTGTAGCCGTATTGATCGTAACTGTATTGATAGTTGCCGTAGACGCTCGACTTTCTCACGCCCGACTTAATGCCGCTGCCTCGTTCGGCGAGAGCCATCGTGCGGAACGTCTCGCCGATTCGTGCTCCCCAGGCCAGCAGTGTCTCATCGACGTTGAGGATCGGCAGCGCGTCCACTTTGCGGCCGTAACGTTCCATCCAGACGGCGTGGTTGTCGCGTGTGTCGCCGAGCGTCTTGCGAAGGTCTTCGATCAGCACGGCGACCGCCTTGTAATACGTCTTCGATGCGGCCGCCTTCGACGCTTCAGACGGCGATGCCGAGGTCGGCGTGTCGGGAATCTCGTCTTTGAGCGTGCTGAACTTGGTCGAAGGGAGTTCCAGCAAGCTGAAGACTCGGCGGAGCGCGTCGGTCGACAACGCCCCTTCCAGGACGATCGACTTTGCTTCGGTCTTCACCGTCCACTGATCGATCCCCGGCAGCTTGGCTCCGAAACCATCGAGCGCTTCGAGCAGCAGCGGCTTGGCTTGTGCGCCGAGCACCTGCGGGCTGTCGCTGAAATCCACGCGCAACGTTCCGCGAGCCGACTGGCCGACCGCGATCCGCAGCGTCAAACCTTGCACGCCGGCGATCAACTTCTCGATCGTTTCCAACTTGGCCGACAACGTCTTCAGCGCGGGAGACGCCTGCAAGCGTTCTCGCAAACGATGCGGCTGCGGCACGTCTCTCAAGTCGATGGCCATCACGATCT
The DNA here is from genome assembly GCA_945893045.1 of Planctomyces sp. SH-PL62. GTDB lineage: Bacteria > Planctomycetota > Planctomycetia > Planctomycetales > Planctomycetaceae > SXKJ01. The sequence continues at coordinate 14,497 of CAMDEA010000030.1, read as the reverse complement.
GGTTCATCCGATCGACTTGCTTGTCCGCGACCAAGAGATACCCCGAAGACAGGAGACCCGCGTTCCCTTGCGCCCAGCGCGACACGAATTGCCGATTCGCAGGGAAGACGACTCCCAACTGCTTGGCTTCCAGAGCGACGAAGTAGGCGTCGCTCGGCGTCCAAGCACAATCGACTCCGCCGATCTTGTCGACGTAGCCCCCTTCCGCGCGGGCGATCGAACGCATTGGCAGCGGTTCGGTCAGGCTCATCACGGCCATTTGCCATTCGACGTTTAGCTCGCCGGAGAAATTCAACTGCGAGGCCATGACGATCCGGCTCGCTTCCGGAGGCAGCATCATGGGTCGCTCGACAAATGCCGCTTCGTGCTTCTTCTGCCAGCCTTGAGCCTGCGACATCGGCGTCGCCTCCAAGGCGGTGACATCAATCACCATCAAAGAGTTGGCTCCCGCAGGAACTCGCTTCAAGAGTTCATCGGCGGCCAACAGCCGACCAACGGGTGCGAGCAGCACAAGCGAGACAACGACAGTCAAAATGCGTGTCATGGTGATGAACTCCAGAGGTGATGTGATTTCGGCGAACGCCAGTCGGCAGGGAGTGTATTCCTCGAATGATTCGGCGTCTTGTGAGCGGCAAGGCGCTAGCCGCCGGTGCCTTCCGTAGACCGGCGACTAGCGCCTTGCCGCTCACCGTTCGTCCGCTCGTTCGAGGACGATCGTCGAGGACTGTTGCGCGGCCGTGACGGCACCGGGAGGTGTGGTGATCGTGAGATGGGGGACGTAGCGCCGCCACCAATACCGCGCGTGGGCCTCGGTCCAGGAGTTGGCTGCGGGGATGCGATCCAACTCAGCAATGATCTCGTACGCGGTGGCCGGTCGGTCGGCGGGGGACTTCGACAAGCAGCGCAGCAGAAGTTGTTCGAGTTCCGGCGACACCGGCTGGCCTAGCCTTTTCGAGGGAGCATCGGGAACCGTTTCGACCTGATGTTTCAGGATGTCGAGCATACTCTCGCCGAGGAACGGCGGCTCGCCGGTCAGCAGGAAGTAACCAACGGCTCCCACGGCGTACAAGTCGGTGCGCGCATCAACGGTCTCGGGCGACTGGTACGCTTCCGGCGACATGTACATGGGCGTGCCAACGACTCCGCCCGCTTTCGTGACCTGCGCCTCACTGGAATTGTCGACCAATTTGACAAGTCCGAAGTCGAGCAGTTTGACGACGTCGAACATCCCGCCGCGCACGTTGAGCAGAATATTCGCCGGCTTCACGTCGCGATGAATCAGGCCGATCGAATGGGCCTCAGCCAGCGAGCCGCAGACTTGTTTCAAGATGTGAATCACGCGCCCTTCCGGCTGCGGGCCGTGGCGACCGACGAGAGTTTGCAAATCCAAGCCGTCGAGGAATTCCATCGCGTAGTAAAAGACTCCTTCCGGCGTGCGTCCGTAGTCATAGATCGCGATTGTGTTCGGATGATTGAGCTGACCGGTGAGCTGCACTTCGCGCTCGAATCGCGCGACCGACTTTTCGTTCGCCTTGGAGGAGTCGAGAAACTTGACCGCCGTCGGCCGCAGTAGCATCGCGTGCTTGGCTCGATAGACGACTCCCATGCCCCCTTCCCCCAGTTTCTCTTCGAGCGTGTATTGGCCGAGCCGCTTGAGTTCGATCGCATCGAGTTGCACCTGCGCGGCCAGGCGGTTAGCCCGCACCATCGACACGAGCATCGCCAGCGACGCGACCGCGAGCAGCGCGTACAAACCCCAGAAGGCGCGACTGATGATGTCGAGCGTTTGATTGGCTTCACTGACATCCACCTTGGTCGCAATCCCGAAGCCCTCGTTTTCGAGCCATTGCCACGCCCCGACAACGGGCACGCCGCGGTAGTCGCGATGGCCGTCGATATCCACATGCTCGCGCCCGTCCGGGGCCGCAGTCGCCATGTGAGTCGGCGGCTGCTCCGATTGCGCCGCCTTTGGCCGCGATTCAATCGTCAGGTCCACTCCGGGGTCCAGCAGTGAGATGGTCAGCGTCGCGTCTTCACCCTTTCGGAGCAGGCCGATGCGATGCAGGTCGTCTTCGAAACGACTGTTGCTCAGCATCAGCCCGTCGCGGTTGAAGGCATACGTCTCGCCGGTTGTGCCGATCTGAGCGATCTCCAGAATCTTCGTGAATTCAGTCTCCGGTTGAATTCGGAAGCCAAGCGCCGCGACGATCTCGCCCGATTCACCAAACACCGGCGCGGCCGCGAACATTGTCGGAACGCCTAATCGCACAACATCGTACCGATCCGGCAACATGGCTTTGCTTTTGACCGGCGGCAACAGCATCGGTTGCCCCGCGAAGACCTTCTTGCGAATGAAGGTCATTTCCTCGTTCGAGAGCACGATTCCCGCTAACTCGTTGTGATTCGACGCCACGATGCGTCCGCTGTTCTCAAGGACGACATAACCTTTGTAGTCGTGTGTCTTCAGCAGCGGACCAAGCTCGCGCCCAAGTTCGGCCGCTTGAGGCAGGTTGAGCAGCTCCAACGACGTCGCGTCAGGCTTTGCGTTCGCAACCAGCAAACGAATCAGTGCGGTGATCTGCTTGTTCGCCAACGCCGACTCTGCCTGGCTCTGCTGCATCCGCCCCCAATTTTGCACCGCCACTCGCTCGGTCTTTAATGTCGTCAGTAATACGGACTCCAGGTTCTCTCGCAACGCTGCTTTGACGCTGGCTCGTAGCTGCCAACCCACCACCACAAGTACCGCCAAGACCATCAACGGCCGCACCCACACATGCCGTCGCCAAAAACTGGAGATCGTCTGAATCGTTCGATCTGATTCGGTCACGCGATGTCCTCGCTGCAATGATGGAATCCGTCGACATCCTCAGTCTTACTCGGATTTCCGTTCGCGTTTCGGTTTGTAGGGTTCGCGGGTGGCCGGGCGATCTGGACGCGAGTCCGGGCGCGGCGGCGCGGCGATCATTGCGTTGACGTTGCGGCCGCGCAGGCGGGTGCCAATGACGGCTTTGAGAATTGTTTCGGCGTGCTCGGCGGCGACTTGGACGAAGCTGATCGTCGGCAGGATTTGAATCGGGCCGATGACCGTGCGCGGCAAACCGCTTTCGTTGGCGATGCAGCCAACGAAATCTCCCGGCGACGCACCATAATTGTGGCCGACGTTGAATTTCAGCCAGACACCGGACTCGTCGATCCGTTTCGCGGCGTGAGGATCGGCGGGGTCGGGAGACCCACGCCGAGCGCCGACTGGTTCGCGTGTGTCGTCACGCGAGCTACGCGGGCGCGGTGTATATTCACGAGGCGCACCGCGAACGGGTCGCGGATCGTCTTCGCGGATGCGTTCCGGGGACCGGCCGCTTTCGCCCGCGAGCAAGTGAATCAAAGCCGAGACGATCTCGCCCGGTGCATGGCCGGACTCCATCAAGTCTTCGAGCAGTTTGTCCTGCCGCTTGAACTTGCCTTCCTGGATCGTCGTTCGCAGCGACTCAACCATGCGATTGGCGTGCTTCTCTTCGAGGTCTTCCAAGCGCGGGACGGAGATGCGTTCGATTTTGGCTTTCGTGAATCGCAAAACCTGCTGCAAGCGGCCGAACTCGCGGCCGGTGACAAGGCTGATCGCTTTGCCGCTCTTCCCGGCTCGGCCCGTGCGGCCGATGCGATGCACGTAGTCTTCGGGATCGTGCGGCAGTTCGTAATTGAAAACGATCTCCAAATCATCGACGTCCAATCCACGAGCGGCCACGTCGGTCGCCACCAGCAGTTCCACCTTGCGGTCGCGGAAGCGTTTCATCACCCGCTCGCGCATCGCCTGCGTCATGTCGCCGTGCAACTTGTCGGCGTTGTACCCGCGAGCGATCAGCGTCTCGGTCAGTTCATCGACTTGCACCTTCGTGAAACCGAAGATCAAGCCGTATTGCACGTCGTAGAGGTCAATCAGCCGGCAGAGGACTTCAGTCCGCGATCGGAAATCGACTTCGACATAACTCTGGTCGATGGCCGGAATCGTCAGGCTCGTGGATTCGATGCGGATGTGAATCGGGTTGTTCGTGAAGCGTTCGATGATCTTCTTAATCGGCGGCGGCAGCGTCGCCGAGAACAGCACGACTTGCCGCTCGGCCGGCACCGATTCGAGGATCTTTTCGATGTCTTCGCGAAAGCCCATGTCCAACATGCGGTCGGCCTCGTCGAGCACGACCATCCGCACCTTGTCCAGCTTGAGCGTCCCCTGGCCGATGTGATCGATGATTCGTCCCGGCGTGCCAATAACAATCTGGGGCCCGGCTTTCAGTCCGCGAAATTGGTGCTCGTAGCTTTGTCCGCCGTAGACGGGCAACTCGCGGACCCCCTTCTTGAAGTATGCCAGCTTGGCGATCTCTTCGGCGACCTGCGACGCCAGCTCACGAGTCGGGCAGAGCATCAGCACCTGCACCGCGCGGCTTTTCGGATCAACCAACTCGACGGCCGGGATGCCGAACGCTGCTGTCTTGCCCGATCCGGTTTGCGATTGCCCGATCAGATCGCTGCCCGCCATCAGCTTGGGAATCGCCTCGGCCTGAATCGGAGCCGCCTGCTCGAACCCCATCCGTTCGACAGCTTTTAACAAATCGGGAGAGAGTCCCAGTTCCGCAAAGAGTTTTTGTGTCATTGGCGAACTTTACCGAGCCAGCACCCGGAGTTGGAGTCGCTCAAAACTCCGACCGAGACCGCTTGGTCAGTTTCTTTTCGATTGTCGTCGTGTCGTTTTCGTCGATGTCTCGGAATGCCTTTCCTTCAATTGCGAAGTTGCTATCCTCTCGCCCGCAATCAGGGGCGGTAGCTCAGTTGGGAGAGCGCTGCGTTCGCAATGCAGAGGTCGAGGGTTCAACTCCCTTCCGCTCCACTGAAACCCAATGCCTCGCTGGCCCCTGTGCCAGCGAGGTTTTTTCTTGGACTGACGAGCCATCGCAGCGCGGACGAGGCACTCGTGACCAGCAACGCTTACGAAGTTCAACCCGTGACGGGACCGGTCAGCGGCAGTGTCCGTCCGCCGGGATCAAAGAGCCTGACAAATCGGGCCCTGGTCATCGCCGCGCTGGCTCGTGGCGAGTCGCGGCTGACGAATGTGCTCGATAGCCAAGACACGCGCGTGATGCTCGAAAGCTGCCGGCGGTTGGGGGTCGCGGTCGAACACGATCCGGCGACATGCACAGTCAAAGTCCCCGGCTGTGGCGGCCGATTTCCAGCGAGTCAGGCCGATCTGTGGCTCGAAAACAGCGGCACGAGCATCCGATTTCTTACCGCCGCCTGCACGCTCGGCGAAGGACGCTTCCAACTCGACGGCAACGCACGCATGAGAGAGCGGCCGATTCTCGATCTCGTCCAAGCGTTGCGTGGACTCGGTGCCGATGTGCGCTGTGCGACGGACAGCGGTTGCCCTCCGGTCGAGGTCGTCGCGAACGGTTTACCGGGCGGACAAACGGCGGTCGCGGCCAATATCTCCAGCCAATACCTCAGCGCCTTGCTGATGGCGGCACCGTGCGCGAAGTCGGATATCAAACTGCAAATCACCGGCGGCTTGGTCTCCGAGCCGTACATCGACATGACTCTGGGAGTGATGAAGCGGTTTGGGGCGAAGGTCACGCGCGAGGCCGCAGCGCTCGCCATTCAACCCACCGGCTATTGTGGCACTGACTACGTCATCGAACCGGATGCGTCCGCCGCCAGCTACTTCTTCGCGGCGGCGGCGATCACCGGAGGCACGGTCACCGTGCTGGGACTTGGCCGAGACTCGTTGCAGGGCGACCTGAACTTCGTCCACGCGCTGGCTCAGATGGGCTGCGATGTGTTGATCGGCGAGGATCGTACGATCGTGCATGGCGAAGCGCTACACGGTATCGACATCGACATGAATGCGATCAGCGACACGGCTCAGACTCTGGCCGCTGTCGCAGTCTTTGCGAAAGGGCCGACGACGATTCGCAACATTGCGCATGTGCGACACAAAGAAACGGATCGGATCGCGGCGGTTGTCACCGAACTCAAACGGCTCGGCCTGCAAGCGGACGAGCATCGCGACGGGCTGACGGTTCATCCTGGACCGCCGCAATCCGCGACGATCGAGACCTATGACGATCACCGCATGGCGATGAGTTTTTCGCTGATCGGTCTGAAAGCGCCGGGCATTCGCATTGCCAATCCGAGTTGTACGGCCAAGACTTATCCGGATTACTTTGCAGACCTCGAACGATTGTGCGGACGCTGATGAATGAATCTCAACAGGGAGGCCGCTCAGGCGGCGGAGGCCGATCCGGCGGTGGCAGTTTCGGACGCGGCCGATCTGGCGGCGGACGTTCGGGAGGCGGCGGATACGGAGGCCGTCAAGGCGGCGGCGGCTACGGAGGTGGAGGTCGAGGGTCACGAGGCGACGATCAGCGGCGCGGTCCGCCACGCGGTGATTCTTACGGTCAGCCGCCGAGATTCGAGCAGCGTCCACGATTCGAACAGCGTGACACGGAATTTCGAGAACCGACGATGCCGCCGATTCCGGTCGGCAAGACCGCTCGACAAGTCGCGCTGGCAACGTTGCTCGCGGCGGCGTACTCGAACGATTACGTCAACGAGCATCTCGAAATCCAAATCACTCGCGGCGAGCTACCGCCGATCGAGCGGCGACTCGCCACCGAGTTGGCGTTTGGAGTAGTGCGTCGCAAGAACACGCTCGACACGCTGTTGTCCGTCGCTGTGAGTCGCCCGCGCGAGAACGTCGAACCTGCGTTGTGGATGCTGCTGCGACTCGGCACGTATCAACTCGCGCTGTGCAACGGCGTCGCCGATTACGCCGCGACGTCCGAGACCGTCGAACTCAGCCGCTGGCTTGGCCGCGACGATTGGGCCGGCTTCGCGAACGGCTGCCTGCGCAGCGTCGCGCGGTTGATCACCGACCAGTCGATCGACGAACCGTCGCCGTTCGCGCTGCCGCTGACGGCTTGTCGATACCGTCGATTGTCGCAACCGATCTTCGCTAGTCCGGCCGAGCAACCTCTGTCGTACCTCTCGAAAGCGTTCAGCCTGCCGCATTGGTTGGTCGAGCGTTGGTCTGAGCGTTTCGACTTCGCCGAACTCTGCCGGCTCGGCTTCTGGTTCAATACCCCGTCGTCGCTCAGCCTGCGAGTCAATCGCTTGCGCACCGATCGCGACACGCTGCTCGCGAAGTTCGCGGAAGCGGGTATCGCTGCCAGCGCCGGTGAGTTGCCGACCTCGATCCGGCTCGACTCGCCGACGCGCATCGACCTGTTGCCTGGCTTCGCGGAAGGGGAGTTCGTTGTTCAAGACGAGTCCGCTCAGCAAGCGGCCGAGTTGCTGGCTCCGCAACCGGGCGAGACGGTGCTCGACCTGTGCGCCGCTCCGGGAACGAAGACAACACACCTCGCCGAGTTGATGCGCAACGAAGGCCGACTCATCGCGACCGACAGCAGCGAGACGCGACTGAAACTCGTCACGCAGAATGCCGAGCGATTGGGCCTGTCGATCATCGAGACTGCCACAGTGACGCTCGAAGGATCAAACATCCCCCCCGGTCCGTTCGATGCCATCTTGATCGACGCGCCCTGTTCCAACACCGGAGTGCTCGGGAAACGCCCGGACGCGCGGTGGCGCATTCAACCGGAGGATCTCGAAGAGTTGTCGCGCATCCAACTGTTGCTGTTGCTCGCCGCCACCAGCCGGTTGAAGCCCGGAGGCCGCATCGTCTACTCGACGTGCAGCATTGAACCGGACGAGAACAGCTCCGTTGTTGAAGCGGCTTGTCACTTCCGACAGAAGCTCAAGATCGTGGAGCAGCACGAACTCACGCCGGGACGAAACGCCGACGGCGGATTTCAGTGCCTGCTGCGATCGGAAGGTTCGTAGTTCCGCCTTTAGGCGGTCATCAGAAACATTCCGCCTAAAGGCGGGACTACGAACTTCAAATCAGTTCGCTGATCGGCGTGCCGGTCGCGAGAATCGGCATCGGGCGGCCTTGGTGATCTGGGAAGGCGTGTTCGGTGTCGATGCCGAGGTGTTGGAACATCGTCGCCCAGAGATCGTTCGGTTCCAGCGGTCGGTCTTTCGGATGTTCGGCTTTGCTGTTGGTCGAACCAACCACCACGCCAGTCTTCAAGCCACCGCCGCTGACGAGGATCGACATCGCTTGCGGCCAGTGATCGCGGCCTGGTTGCATGACCTTCGTTTGCGAACCGATCGTCGAGTTGATGCGCGGTGTGCGGCCGAACTCGCCTGTGACGATCAACATGACTTTTTTGTCGAGGCCGCGGTCGTAGAGGTCGTGAACCAGCGCGGCGACCGATTGATCGAGCATCGGCAGCTTCATCAGCAGGTCGGTAAACATGTGGCAGTTCACGGCGTGCGAGTCCCAATTGTAGGTGACTCCGAACGGGAACTCTTTGCCGGGACAAGGATTCTCCATCGTGACGGTCACGAAGCTGGCCCCCGCTTCGGCCAGTCGCCGTGCGAGGAGTGCTCGCTGTCCGTAGACGTGGCGGCCGTAGCGGTCGCGTGTCTCAGCGGATTCCTTGGTGATGTCGAAGGCGTCACGGCACTTGTTGCTCGTCAGCAGTTCAAGCGCTTTCTTGTTGAACTCATCGAGCGAGGCCATCGCGCCAAAACGGTCGGTGTCTTTGCGGAGCTTGTCGATGCCGTCCAGCAGCGTGACTCGGTCATCGAGCCGCGTTTCGATCGACTTCGAGACCGACAGGTTCTGGACCTCGAACTTCGAGTCATTGGGGTCACCCCAAAACGTGAAGGGGTGGGTCGTCGGCGGCAAGTACGCGCTGCCAAAACTGAACGTGTCGATGTTCTGCCGCCCGCCATCGGTGCCGCAGATGTAATTGGGCATGCCGACGTTTTTCGACTCGCGCATCTTGGCGACCATCGAGCCGACCATCGGATGATCGTTCACAAACCCAGAGGGCTCGTTCGGATTGCGGCCGGTCAGAAACTTCTTGTGACCGCCACCGTGATCCGCGAAGCCATGCGCGACCGAGCGGATGATCGAATACTTGTGAGCGACCTTCGCGAGCAGCGGTAAGTGCTCGCAAATGTCGAGGCCAGGGACGGTGGTCGGGATCGGCCGGAACTCGCCGCGATACTCCAGCGGAGCTTCCGGCTTCAAATCAAACGTCTCCTGGTGAGGAGGACCACCGGGCAGCCAGACAAAAATGACGGAGGTGTCCGAGTCTGCGCCGACCGCAGCAGCGGCTTCCGCTTTCAATCGCAGCATGTTGCTCAGGCCGAGCGCGGCGAATGCGGTTGAACCAATCTCCAAAAAACCACGGCGTGAGATCGGTCCCGGGCAAAACTTCGTGGCAGGCATGGCGAGAAAACTCCAGCGGGGAAGGTAGGTCAGCCTTTCCAGACTGACCCGGCGGGCGGGCGACGTTGTTGGCAATCCAAAGTCGTTGGTTGTTCGGGGTCAGGCTGGAACGCCTGACCCACAAGTATCGGCCAAGTTCACCGAGCAAGCTAACGCCATCTCCCACACGGATCAATCTTCCTCCTCCAGTGAGCGATGCGCCGACGTGACCTCGCAAAAATGCGGGCGTGCGAAATTGTCGTGAACCCGAACGCGGCGAAAGTTTCTTTCTGATGTTGGCTGGCTATCATCGACCTGCCTTTCGCGATCGCATTCGTGGTCGCCGACGCTCATCCACCGAGGAGGGACACCATGAAGAAGACATTATGCTCGTGCATTGGACTGAGCCTGCTGGCTTGGTCGATTTGGGCGGCGGTCGCTCAAGAGCCTGCCAAGTCAACGAAGAAAGTCGCGGACGCCGAACCGAACAAACACGAGGCCGCGATTCGGGCGTCAGTCGCGCAGTTCGTGAAGACGTACAACGCTCACGATGCGAAGGCTCTCTCTGAGTTATTCCTGTCGGAAGCTCAGATCGTTGATGAGGATGACAACACCGTTCAGGGCCGCGCGGAGATCGAGAGTCTCTTCGCCGGTGTGTTTGAAGAGTCTCCCCAGACCAAGATCGAAGTGGCGATCGAGTCGATCCGCTTCATCGGCACGGCGCTGGCCGTCGAGACCGGTTCCACCACAACGACGTCCGCTCCCAGTGAGACGCCGGAACGTGGTCGCTACAGCGTGCTGCATGTGCTGCGCGACGGAAAGTGGTCGATGGGGCTCGTGCGCGACATGCCGGCCCAGCCGACGCATCGCGAGCATCTGCAAGCTCTGGCGTGGCTGGTCGGCGATTGGATCGATGAGAGTCGTGAGGGGATCGTGAAGACCTCTTGCCGCTGGGCCGACAACGAGAGCTTTCTGCTTCAAGAGGTTGTCGTGCGACAAGCTGGAAGAGACACGATGAAGATCAGCCAGCGAATTGGTTGGGATCCGCTGACGAAGCGATTCAAGGCGTGGATCTTCGATACCGAAGGTGGCTACGGCGAGAGCTTGTGGACGCCGACTGAAACCGGCTGGCTCATCAAAGCCACCAGCGTTCACAGCGATGGATCGACCGCGTCCGCGACAAATCACATCGAGCCGACTGGACTGGATCGTTACGTGTTTCGCTCGCTCGATCGAGTCCTCGGCAACGAACTGTTGCCGCCGGTCGAAGTCCACGTCGTGCGACAACCGCCGCAACCGAAGTAGTCGTCGCTTGGCTCTCCGAGCCGAGCCTCTTCACGCCGCGCATTCACGGCCCTACGGACAGATCGCGACGCAGCCATCGTCCGGTGCCATAACTCACTGAAACAAGAACAACGGCTCGGCTCAGAGAGCCAAGCTACAAAACCGGAGACATTCCGATGAAGACACGATTCTGGATCACGATGGTGGCGGCGATGGTCGCCGTGGCGATTGGCTCGACCGACTTTGCATTCGGTCGCGGCGGACGCGGTGGAGGTGGTGGAGGTGGTGGCGCGCGAGGTGGAGGGGGCGGATTCAGCGGTGGTGGTGGAGCTCGGCCCAGCGGTGGATTCTCTGGCGGCGGCGGGCACTCGGTGGGAAGTTCGCCGTCGTTTAGTCGTCCGAGTGGTGGTGGTGGCGCGGCGGCACGTCCCTCAGCACCGGCAGCTCGACCCAATCCCGGAGCAGGTGCCGGTACGCGGCCGAATACCGGTGGTGGAAATGTTGGAGCAGGAAATCGTCCGGCAACTCAACCGGCGAATCGCCCGGGTGCGGGATCGCGTCCCTCCACATTGCCGGCGAATCGACCTGGTGCCGGAGCCGGACAAGGAATTGGTGCTGGCCAGGGCGTCGCGAATCGACCGGGGGGCGGGACCGGGAATGTCGTGAACAACAACAATCGAGTTGGCATCGCGCAGCAACCGGCACGGTTGCCGGGGCTGGGCAATGCAGGAGCTGGTTCGCGTTTGCCGAATCAAGGTGCGAATCGACCGCAGACGCTCGAAGGCCGGCAAGGTGATTTGAGCAATCGGATGTCGTCGGGACGCGAAGACTGGCAGAGCCATCGACAGGACATGCAGGGCAATCGTCAGGACTTCCGCAACAACAATCGCGAAGACTGGCAGGGTTGGGCCGATGGGCACATCAACAATCACGGTGACTGGTATCACGGCTGTTGGCATCCCGGAGCCGGTTGGGGCTACATGTGGGACAACTATCCGGTCGCGGCCGCGATCGGTTTGACCGCGTGGGGAGTCAATCGCATCGGCTACGGTTGGGGCTATTGGGGTTACTCGAATCCGTATTACACGGAGAGCAGTTCCACCACGTACAACTACTCGCAACCGTTGGTCGTTTATTCCGACAGTGCGAGCACAACGGCGACCGATCCCGGCGCGGCAACATCTTCATCCGAGGCGCAGCCGACGGACGAAGGAATGGCCGCTCTTGATGAGGCTCGCACGGCGTTTCACGACGGCGACTACGCGAGCGCGCTCACGAAGCTCGACACGACCTTGAAAACCATGCCGCGCGACACCGCCGTCCATGAGTTCCGTGGTCTTGTGCTGTTCGCTCTGAAGAAATATCCCGAATCCGCCGCCGCAACGTATGCGATTCTCTCGGCCGGTCCCGGTTGGAATTGGACGACGATGATCAGCTTGTACGGCGAGGCTGACAGTTACACGAAGCAGCTTCGCGCCCTCGAAGAATTCGCGAAGGCCAATCCGAAGTCGGCCGACGCTCACTTCCTGCTGGGCTATCACTACCAGACTTGCAACTACGCCGAGAACTCGGCTAAGCAATTCAAGCTGGCTCAAGCACTGTTGCCGGACGACAAGCTGCTCAAGCAGTTGGTCGCCATGACAGCTCCGACCGACGAATCCAAAAAGTCCGACACGCCTCCCGAACCTCCGGCCGTGCCACCGGAAAAGGTGCTCAAGTCTGAGCAGTTCGTCGGCACCTGGAAGGCGACCAGCCAAGGGGCGACGTTCCAACTCGACCTCACGAAGGAGGGGGGCTTTGTTTGGACCTACTCGCGTGGCAAAGAGAAGCAGTCGGTGAAGGGAGCCTTTGCCGTCGATCAAAACAACCTCGCTCTCGAAACCGAAGACGGTGGCGGCACGATGCTCGCCGAGATCGACTTCACCAACCCGTCGCAGTTCCTCTTCAAAATGATCGGCGACGACGCGAAAGCCCCCGGCTTGGAATTCAAGAAGAGCTAGCGCGGCGACGCTGCCGAGACGTGAGGCACGTTTTCAGCATGCCCGTGACGAGCACATTGAAAACGTGCTCCACGTCGAGCGATCCGTGCGATGTCAGTTGCGTTGCCAAAGTCACAACATGAAAAACAACCTGCTGACGCTCGGTGCTGGACTCTCCGCGTTTGCCCTGGTGTTCGTGGCCACGAAGTGGTGGAACGCGCCGCCAACGGGAACCGCCGTTCGCGATTCAACGGCGAACCAGCCGACCGGCGAGCCGCCTGTGGTCACAGTTCCTGGCATGATCTGGATTGCCAGCGGCGAGTTCACGATGGGGACCGATTCGGAACTCGGCTGGCCGGATGAGAAGCCGGCGCACCGAGTGCGCGTTGATGGGTTTTGGATCGACGAGACTGAAGTGACCAACGCGCAGTTTCGCGCATTCATTGAAGCGACGAGTTACGTCACGACGGCAGAACGAGTACCGACCGTCGCGGAGATTCTCGCGCAGTCGCCGCCGGGAACGCCGGCTCCGCCGAAAGAAAAGTTGGTGGCAGGATCGCTCGTCTTCACGATGACCGACGGGCCGGTGGATCTGAAAGATTTCTCGCAGTGGTGGAGTTGGACTCCCGGTGCGAATTGGAAACATCCCGATGGTCCGGAGAGCAATCTCGATGGCCGCGAACTGCATCCGGCCGTTCATGTCTCGTGGGATGATGCGGTCGCGTTCGCGAAGTGGGCGGGCAAGCGATTGCCGACAGAAGCGGAATGGGAATTCGCCGCGCGCGGCGGATGGATCGACAAGCCGTATGTCTGGGGCGATGAGGCTCCGAGCGACCTGCGCGTCTTCGCCAACATCTGGCAGGGAAAGTTTCCGCACTCGAACACGAAAGCGGATGGCTTCGAACGGACGGCTCCGGTTCGCTCGTTCAAGCCCAACGGTTTCGGCTTGTTCGACATGGCCGGCAACGTGTGGGAGTGGTGCGGCGATGCCTATGATCACGACGCCTACGCTCGTCGAGTTGGCTCGGTAGTGATCGCGAATCCGTTCGTCGAACGGAGCGCTGATCCGCGCAATCCTCGCACGACCAGCCGAACTCAACGCGGCGGATCATTCTTGTGCAACGACCAGTATTGTTCGCGCTATCGTCCGAGTGCTCGGCACGGTTTGTCACCCGACACCGGCATGTCGCACATCGGGTTCCGATGTGCAAAGCCAGTCCGTGGTAGCCACACTCGCCAGAGTGTGGGCCAATGACGCAAAGCCCCACGTTCTGGCGAACGTGGCTACAACGAGTGAATCAATCCACTTTTGAAAGGCTGCATCCATGAGAATTCCCCGGCAACTCTCGACATTCGCCGTGCTCGCGGCAGGAGCCGTACTTGGCTTCGTTGCAGCATCAGCCAATACGTCCGAGTCAGCGCGTCATGTGGCGGACGCTGCCAGCGTCCGCAGCCTACCGGCGCACGCTGCGTCGGCCACGATCGCGAAAGCACCCTGCTGTGATGCGAAGCTCGACCGCACGTTGGCTCTCGCCGATCAAGTGGCCGATGTCAACGCAGTCGCGCTGGCTCAAGTCGAGAAAGCGACCAAAGCCGGCAAGAAGCCAAACATCCTCATCATCCTCGCGGACGATCTCGGCTGGTCGGACCTTGGGTGCTACGGGGGCGAGATCCGCACGCCGAATCTCGACTCGCTCGCGGCGGGCGGGCTGCGCTTTACGCAGTTCTATTCCTGCACGCGCTGCTGTCCGTCGCGCGCGTCGCTGCTCACGGGGCTTTATCCGCATCAGGCGGGCATCGGACTGATGACTTCCGATCAGGCCGCGAAGTTTCCGGGGGCCGGCGACAAAGGCGAGGCGTTCCCCGGTTATCGTGGCGCGCTGAATGCGAACTGCGTGACCATCGC
>CAMDEA010000029.1 GCA_945893045.1 Planctomyces sp. SH-PL62 | reverse complement strand
TTTGACACGGTTTCGGTCAATGGCACCGGCAATAGCGATATCTACACGGTCGGACAAAGTGCGACGGGAGAACTGACGGTGACGGATACCGGCATCACGCTCGTGGTGTCCGCGAACATCGTCAACGTGGTCGTGAATGGCAACGGCGGAGATGACTCGATCACGATCGGTTCGCTGACCAAGGTGCCGGGACTCGTGTTGACGATCAACGGCGGCGATGGGAACGACACGATCAATGCGTCGAGTGCGTCGCTCGGACTGGTGCGGTTGGGGATCAACGGCAATGCGGGTGACGACGTGCTTACGGGCAGCGCGAGCAACGATTCGCTCGACGGCGGTGACGGCAATGATTCGCTCTTTGCCGGAGCCGGAAACGACAGCGTGACGGGCGGCTTGGGAGACGATGTGCTCAGCGGACAAGATGGCAACGATACGCTCAACGGCAATGACGGCGATGACAACGCCGTCGGTGGCAACGGCAACGATGCGATCTTCGGTGGGCTTGGAAATGACACGCTGCAAGGACAGGCCGGGAATGACACGGTGCAAGGTGAAGACGGCGATGATTTCGCCTCCGGTTTAACCGGCAATGATTCGCTGGTGGGTGGCACCGGCTTCGACACGCTCGACGGCGGTGACAACGACGACACGCTCGCGGGTGATTTCGGCGACGATTCGCTCATCGGCGGAGCGGGAGCCGACAAGCTCCGTGGCGGTGACGGCAACGACACGCTCGATGCTGGTGACGGCGATGATGAACTCAATGCCGGCGACGGCGACGATCAGCTCATCGCCGGTGCCGGCAACGACGGCCTCGAAGGCGGCGACGGCAACGACGTGATCAACGGCGGGTCGGGCAACGATGTGCTATCGGGCAGCGACGGCAACGACTCGATGGCCGGCGGCTCCGGGAACGACACCCTGCTGGGCGGCGACGGAGACGACAGCATCAACGGACAAGGCGGAGGCGACATCATCGCGGGGAACGAGGGGGTGGATATCCTCGTCATCGACGCCAGCGATGTGGTCAACGAAGCCTTCATGCTCACGCAGGCGTTGATGGACAAGCTGAATGGCGCGTGAGGCGATTCTGAAACTGGGTGTCACCATCGTCTTGGTTGTCAGCCCCAAAGGGGGCGTTACTCGAAAGCCCAGGGCATCGCCCTGGGTTGGCGATGCAAGCAAAAGTTTTCAGCCCTGAAGGGGCGCAACTCGAACGGATGCCGTGCAAGTTGCGCCCCGTGGGGGCTTACCTCCGGTTGGTATTTCTCTCACCCAGGGCGTTGCCCTGGGCTATCGAGTCAGTCCCCGTTGGGGCCAAGCCGGAGTCATCAATACTCCAAAGAGCGGGACGAGTCGTGCGGCAGTGACGTCCGCCGAACGCATCGTTCGCAGCTCTCCTTCGGGCGACCCGGTCTGGCGGTCAGACCGGGTCGCTTTGTTTTTATGACGGAAATAAGGATTGCAGAATAAGGATTGACGAAGGCAAAAGTTCGGACGTGCCGCTCCGACCTCCCCTTCTTCCTTCTTCAATCCTTACTCTGCAATCCTTACTGGACCGCTTTCAGCATCAGCGATTCACGGCTGGCGAACGCCAATAGTCAGCAGCAGATTGGCCCACAAGCGCTGGTCAGCGGTTTGAATCGTCAGCACATGATCGCGTGAGGCGACCGCATCATAAAAATCCCACTTCGGGATCGGCTGCAACGGAAGCGACAGGCCCGCGCCGGTCAGGATCGAACGGTACTCGGCCCAGATCGGCGGATCGCCCTTGAGCGCGTAGGGGTCGTCGGCCGGAATGCCCATCGTGTTCGCGGCCTCGATCGGCAGCGCGGTGAGCAACGCTTCGAGCACCTGCGTACAAGTCACGATGCCGGGGGCGAGATTCAAACTGACAAGCTGTGCGTTCGGGCCAAGCGTATTGGACGCCGGATAATTGCCGTCGGCGATCAGCACTTTGGAATGATGCCCGGCACGGGCTAGGATGGCGGTGATTTCGGGATGAATCAGGGTGTGCTTCAGCATGGGGGGCGTTCCGGTGTCCTGGAGGCTGAGGGAGAGAAATAAGGATTGCAGAGTAAGGATTGAAGAAGGATGAAGGGGAGGTCGGAACGGCCGGTCCGAACTTTTGCCTTCTGCATTCCTTACTCTGCAATCCTTATTCAAACGAATTACGTTGTCGGCCGGCCGCTCGCCTTCAAGACCGCTTCCTGCACGATCAAATCGTGGTCGTAGGAGTAATCCGCCGCCTTCTCATTGCGGACAATCTTGGCGAGGTCCGCCGCGTCGCCAACATAGCGCGGGAAGTTGCCGAAGCGCACGTCTTGATAGCCCTTGCCGTACTTGCCGCGCGGTTGATTGAGCGTGAAGCGCACGTTCGGCGCATCGAGCGGCTGGATGTGAAACGTCCCTTGGCTGCCGCAGACGACGAAGTGCCGGCGGTCGCCACCATCCACCTCAATGCAACTCGCTTTGACCGACGCGATCGCCTTGGGGTACTCGAACACGGCCAGCATGTTGTCCAAGAGCTTGTCCTCTTGCGGACCGGACTTCCGAGCGAAGGAATGCACTTTGTCCGGCTTGCCGAGCGTGCTGATGACCAAGTCGATCACATGGCAGGCGAGTTCAAACATGATCCCGCCGGGATATTCGGCCATCGTCTTGCGGTCGCCGTTGGAACTGACCTTTGACATCAGCGTGTGGACTTCGTGCAGCTCACCGAGCCAGCCGTTCTTCAAGAACTCGCGAAGCATCAAAACGGCCGGGCTGTAACGAAACATGTAGCCCATCTGCACAACGAGATGTTTTCGCGCGGCCTCGTCGAGTAGCCGTTTGAACTGCGGCAGCGATTCGCCGGCCGGCTTGTCGAGATGCACATGCTTGCCGGCAGCGACGCACTCTTCCGCCGTGTTGAGTAAGTCGCGGACGCGCGTCTCGACGCCGACCACTTGCAGCCCCGGTGTGTTGAGCAACTCTTCCTTGGTCATGATTTTCAGACCGCGATAGATCGGATCGCTTTCGGCTTTCCGACGTAACTCCGGGTCCGGTTCGGCAACGCCAACAACCTCCCAGTCGTCCGACTGCCGATAAACCGCCATCTTGTTGGCGTGAGCGTGACCGACACCGATCTGTCCGTATTTGATTTTCATGATTCTTCCCTGGAGTGCTCCGGCTTGACGGAGCCCTCCATCAAGCAAATCAAGGTTTTTCAATCTGTCTGAACGACATGAATCACAGAGATTCCACACTCACGACGGCTGTTGCTTGGATTAGAGAATCTGCTGCCGCATTCGATGGAGGGCTGCGTCAAGCCGCAGCACTCCAGGTTTAGAAACCGCGCAGCCGGGTCGCTTCGGCGACGCGGTCGAGGGCCAGTAGAAACGCGCCGCGGCGGAGCGTCGTGCGATGCTCTTCGGCTTTGGCTTTGATCGCGTGGTAGCCTTGCACCATGCGGCGTTCGAGACGCTGATTGACCTCGGACAACTCCCAGCGAAATTGCTGGAGGTTCTGCACCCATTCGAAATAGCTGACCGTCACACCACCAGCGTTTGCCAGGATATCAGGGACGATGTGAATGCCGCGCCGCTCAAAGATCTGGTCGGCCTCGAACGTCGTCGGAGCGTTCGCCCCTTCGACGATCAATCTCGTTTTCACGGAGTCGGCGTTCTGTTCGGTGAAGACATCCTCGAGTGCGGCGGGGATCAGCACGTCGCACTCGGTTGCGAGCAGTTCGGCGTTCGAGACCGATTGGCCATCCCGCAAACCGTGAATCGAGCCAGTCGCCGTGTGCAGTCGCAACGCTTCGGTCAGGTCGATGCCGCGCGTATTGACGACCCCTCCGGACACGTCGCTGATGCCGATGATCGTGGCTCCCATGTCACGCAGCGAGATCGCGGTGTGCGTGCCCACTTTGCCAAAACCTTGAATGACGACTCGTGCTCCCTTCAACTCGATACCGCAGGATTGGCACGCCTCGCGAGTTGCAAAGGCGACACCCAACCCCGTCGCCGCGCCGCGACCTTCCGAGCCCCCCAGCGAGATCGGCTTGCCGGTGACGATCGCCGGTGTGTAGCCGTGACGCCGCGAGTATTGATCCATGATCCACGCCATCGTCTGCTCGTTCGTCGCAACGTCGGGAGCGGGGATGTCGATGTTCGGGCCGATGATCGGATCAATCACGTCGGTGAAGCGTCGCGTCAGCCGCTCCAGTTCCAGCAGCGACAGCGTTTTCGTATCGACCTGAATGCCACCCTTCGCACCGCCGAACGGGATATCCACGATGGCCGTCTTCCACGTCATCAGCGACGCCAGCGCGCTGACTTCCGAGTCCGTGACCTCCGGGTGATACCGCAACCCCCCTTTGAACGGCCCGCGCGAGTCGTTGTGCTGAATGCGGTAGCCGATGAAAACTTGCAGCTTGCCGTTGTCGCGAATGATCGGAATCTCGACCCGCAACTGCCGGTCGGGCGTGAGCAGAAACGACATCAAACCATCGTCGAGCTTGAGGGTAGTGGCCGCTTCGATGATGTAGCGATTGACGGTGTCGAGCGCGTTCATGAGTCCTCCGTTGTGAGCGGGCCTTTTTCCTACTCCTACTCTTAATCGGACGAATTCGAGTAAGAGTAGGAGTCGGAGGAGGAGGCTGCGAGTCACACGCGCACGAAAAAGCCCGACTCGCGTTGAGCGAGTCGGGCTGATGGTTTCGTAGGATGGACACTCTTGTCCGTCCTCGTGGTCGAGTGAGCGATCGTGGTCGGGCAAGAGTGCCCAACCTACAACCTCAGCCGACCTTCATCGCCGCGCTGAGAATCTTGCTGGTGCTGGGACGCATGATGCGGCCATCGACCAACTCGCCCTTCAGCAATGTGGCGCGGATGTCTTTGCCGCTGATGGACCAGGGCTTCTCGTCTTTGTGGCGTTCCATCAGATCGACGCGACCGGCCGATTCGTAGTACGCCGCGAAGCCGACGTTGACCGTCTTGATCTTCAGGTCGCCGCCGAGCTTCTTGAAAATCTCCTGAGCGTCGAAGTCACCCCAGATGGACTCGCCGTTGGCATACGGTGCGTCGGCGTGTTTGCGGCCGATGACCAGGTGCGTGTAGCCCATGTTTTGGCGGTAGATGCCGTGCATCACCGCTTCCTTCGGGCCACCGTAGAACATCTTGATGTCGAGGCCGAGCAGCACGACTCGATCCGGCACCGATTCGTTACGCGGTCCCCAGAGCGATTGATCGCTGTCGCCATCGCCCAGTGAGCGGTCGGTGACCAGCTTCTCATAGGTCTGCATCCGAATCTCGGCGTTGACGTCGTCCCCTTTGACTTCGCCGATGAGCGGGTTCAAGCACGCGCCGGCGTTGAGTCCCTCGCGCAGCAGTGTTTCGAGACCGTAAACCAGCGCGTACTCGTGAGCACGGTGCAGCGGGTTGCGTGTCTGAAACGCGACGACCGCGTTCCAGCCTTTGGTCGTCAGCAGCTTGCGGACTTCACGCGGCGTCAGCACATACTTGCCGAACGACGCATTCTTTGGCTGCGGGAGAACACGAATCTCGCCACCGATCAGGTGCGACTTGTCCGCCTCGCCCTTGATGACCATGTCCGCGCCGGGATGGTCGATGCGATTCGTCAGATAGACCGACTGGAGATACTTCAGTTTCGGCCAAGCAAAGACATCGTTGACATCGAGCGTCGCGACCACATCGCCGTTGGGATTGGTCAGCGCGACCTTCTGTCCCGCCTTGATCGTCTTGGCCAGCTCGGCGGTGATCGGGAACGAAATCGGAATCGTCCAGGCGAAGAGTTTGCCGTTGTGTTCGATCACCGATTCATCGAGCACGCGATTGTACGTCGCCGAGTTCATCGGCCCGGTCAGCGGGCTGAGGGTGCCGTCTCCGAAGCGATAGACCGACGACAGATCGGCGCTCGACACGGGAACTTTGGGGAGTGTTGCAGCTTCGGCTTGGAAGCTCGCGATTTCATCATTCGAGACCGTCCGGCACACCGGCTCGGACAAACCACCATGCGGAAGAATCAGATCAGCCATTGCGCGAGTCACCTCTAAAAAGCGGTTACGTGGACCTTGAAAGCGGGCGGGAAAGTAGGGGAACCCCGGCGCGGACGTCAACCCGATGGGACGCGGTAAAATGACGCACCGAGCGGGCGGGACACAGCATCGCGAAGAAGGTGAAAAATTGCGGGGTTAAAAATGAAGCACCAATGGCCGCCAGAACTTTAATAGGTGCTCCTTCAAGTTTTCGCGTTTGCGCTCTCCTCATTTTTTCACCCAACGATTTTTCACCTCCTTCTCGTCCGCTTCGCCGTCAGCATTCAATTGCTCGAACGACGAGTCGAAAGTCAGCTCCTCGATAGATTCGTCATTCGAGATTCGTCATTCTTTCGTCATTCTTTCGTCATTGGGTACTTCGTCATTCGTCATTACGTCTGGAACCGCGCATGTCCGACATCAACGCCGCCGCCGATCAACTCCCGCCGATCAAAGTGCTCAGCAAGTCGCAGCGGCGAGTGCTCGGCGTGCTGATCGAAAAGGGGATCACCACGCCGGAGTATTACCCGCTGACGCTCAAAGCACTGACGACCGGCTGCAATCAGAAGAACAACCGCGCGCCGCTGACCGAGTCGTCCGAAGACGACGTCACGCGCGCAGTCGATCAACTGCGCGAGCTGGGACTGGCCGCCGTCGTGCATACCGAATCGGGCCGCACCGAGCGGTATCGGCACTATGCTCGCAAGCGGTTCCCGTTCAACGAAGCCCAACTGGCGATCATGACCGAGCTGTGGCTGCGCGGCCGGCAATCGGTCGGCGACCTGCGTACGCGAGCCAGCCGGATGCACGACATCCCGACGCTGGAACAATTGCGAGACGAATTGAAGGCGCTGCAAGCGGCGGGCTATGTCCAAGCCAACGGCCCGCTCGACGTTCGCGGGGTGGAGGTCGATCACAACTTCTACAAGCCCGATGAAGGCAAGACGCTGGCGGCCGGCAATTGGTCTCACACGAGCGAAGTCGCTGAAGTGGTCAGCACCGAATCGGGACTCTATCGCAAGAACACGTCCATCCCGTTGGAACGATTTTCCAATTCGCCGGAGGCTTCGTCCGCGCTGATTTCCGAGTCTCGTGCCGCCATGCTCGAACGGATGCTGGTGGCGATGCAAACGGCCAACAGCGAACTCAGCGGGCGATTGACCGTGACCGAGCAAGCCCTTTCGCAACTCACCGAACGCTTTGAAGCTTTGCGACGAGAACTCGGTGCGAGTGTTTGAATTTGAGATAACAACCAACTGCTCACCAAACAGCGCCGTTCATTCGCCGCGCAACGTCGCCACGATCGGTGTCCGCACTGCTTCCAGCGTCGCGCCGGTCGCCGCTAAGAGGCCGACTCCGAAGATGCCTGCCAGCAAGCCCGCTCCCGACAGCCACGGCACGTCGGCTCCGGTGCTCAGCAAGTGCGGCAGCATCGCGAGCAGCGCCGAGGCCGTGCCGATCACCAATCCGCACGCCAGCAAAAACGCATTCTCGAACAGCACCAGACTGCGGATGGACGATGGCTTGAAGCCGACCGCGCGGAGCAATGCCAACTCGGCGCGGCGTTCGATGACGTTTCGCAGCATGACCGTGCCGAGACCAAACGTCCCCAGCAGCAGGCCCAAGCCGCCGAGCGTTTGAAACGTGCTCAAGTAGGTGTTCTGCACCGCCAGGAAATTCGCCAGGCGATCGCCGATCGGCTCGACGTCGAAGCCATAGGGCGCGAGGCCGGTCTCCAAGAGGTCAGACAGTTCGCGCGCCTCGGCTTTCGAGAACGCTCGGCCATCTTTCTCAAAACGCCGGTCGCCGATCAGGAAGTAGCGGAAGCCGGCTTGCTCCGGGAAGACGTTGCGAAAGTTCTCCTCGGACATCAGCAGCACGCCTTGAAAGACGCTGCTGTCGAGCATCCCCGCGATCCGCAGAGTCGCTTTGGGATTCGTGTCATCGGGGACTTTGATCGTGTCGCCGACTCCCTTGTGCAACGAATACATCAGCGTGTTCATGTCGCCGAAGACGGGGATCGCGTTGTCCGCGTCCGGTTTCTCCAGCAGAACCCACGGCCCAGCTTTCATCCGCGGCGCGTTGATGAATTTGAAACGCTCAGACCAAACCGTGAAGAATTCTTTGGGCACTCCCAAGATCATGGGGACTCGCGTTTGATACAGATTCAGACAACTCGCATTCTCACCTGGACGAACGCGAAACGACGCCACCGTCATCGACTCCAACAGGCCAGCGGGGGGTGTCAGCCCCTCGGTGGAGTTTGCGCGAAGATCCAGCTTGTTCCGACCTTTCGCAGTGCTCAGGTCATGAATCAACGGCGTCGCAGACTCCGCGACCAGCAAGAAACCACCGTTGCCGGAATTCCAATCGGGAGTCTCGACCGCCGGATTCCGTCGTCCGGCAGCGACCGCGACTAATAAGAACGACGCCGACGCGATCAAAGCCAGAGACAGCAAACTGCGCCGCCGTTGCCGAGTCGCATTCCGCAAACTTAATCGCAGCAGTGCGACTTGCCCCGAACCGATGATCGACACAAAGCGGTCTCCGTCCAACCACGCGGCAAAGGCGCAGATCGCCGAGCTCAACGTGCTCATACCGACGACGAAGAACAAAACGGTGGACCATGACAGCCCGGAGAACGCTTCCTTCGCCGGCATCCCAAACGCGACAACGACCGCAATGATCGTGACGCTCAGCAACAACAGCCGGCTGGCGAATCGTCGCAGCCGGGTACGACGAGCGGCGCGGGCTTCGTCTCGTTCCGTCAGTTCCGTCAGTCCGGCCAAGAGTTCTCGTGGCGAGAGTTTTCGCAGTCCGCGCAAGCCCCACCATGCCGAGAGGCTCGCGGCGAGCAATGTCGCCACAAAGCCGATGATCAACGACGTGGGTTGAACGGACAGGCGCAGCTCGGTGGTCCCGACGGCTCCGACCCACAACGTCCGCAATCCATAAATCAGCAAACCCGCGTAACCGACTGCCGCGACGATACCGATCACGGCTCCGATCAGCACAACCGAAAACTGTTCGAGCAACAACACGCGACCGATGCGGCTCGGCGAGAAGCCGATCGCCGACAACAAGCCGATCTCGCTCGCGCGGCGTTCGATTCCCAATCGGACGAGCAGGCTGATGAGCATCAAGCCGGACAAGATCATGAAAAAGCTGAAGCCGATGAACAACCCGGAGAAATCGGTCGTCCCGCTCGCCGCTTGCAAGCCCTGAAACTTCACCGGCTGAATGCTCAAGCCGACGGAGTCCATTGGCAGAGCCTTCAAGAAGTCAGACTCAAACTTCTTCGTCGATTCTTCCAGCGATTGACCGTCGGCCGCACCTAATCGCAGTGATGTCGCCGAGCCGTAGCGACTGGACCACCAACCGCGCGCGGCATCGAGATCAAAGAACGCCTTCGGAGCTGGGCCGTACTTGGCCCAATAGTAATCATCGCGCTTCGTCACGCGGCTGATCTGCATTGGAAACGGCTGCTTCCAATCGTTGAACGTCTTGGCGTCGGTGATGCCCGGCACGGTCGGAGTCAGCCCCGGATCACCGGCCAACATGCCGTCGAGCGGCAAGATGCCGCGCACCTCGAACGTCTGCTCCTCTTCCGGCAGTTCCCCTTTCGAGCCGACTTGGTGGTACTTCACACGGATTTTTGGAATTTGAGATTTCAAATTTGAGATTTCAGATTTGAGGTCAGCGGCGGTGAGGCCAAAGTCCTTCGCGAGCCACTCACTCAGCAACACTCCGTCCTTGCCGAGCGGTTGCGTCGCGAGCGGACCAAAGGGAGCCGCCAACTGCGACGGTTCCGGCACTCCCGCCACGATCGAGTACATCGAGAATTTTTTGCCCGTTTCGTCACCGACCAGGCTGATCTCATTGGTGAGATACGCGAGCACCGGAGACGCCGGCATGTTCAACTTGGCGGCGACCTGCTCGGCGGTCATTGCCAGCGCGTCTTCTAAAATCATCCGCTCGCTTTCGAACGAGACGTAGCTCGTAGGTTGGGACTCCGTCCCGACCCTGTCTGTCTCGGCGGGGTCGGGACGGAGTCCCAACCTACGGCGGTCGTTCGGCATGAGCCGCAAATGCAAATCGTCCAGCGTCAGCGATGCCCGAAACATTCGCGTCAATTCCTGAGCCGACTCCACGGCTTGAACTCCGTGCCCACGACCGACGCCTCGCGCTCGCACGAAGAGAGCGTTGACTCGCGCGAGTTTACCTTGCGGACTGAGCTTCGACGGCCCGGCCGCCTCCAGGTCCAGAGCTTTCTGCAACGCTTGCAGGTTGACGAACGCGACCTTCGGAAACTGCTGACTCGGTTGCAGGCTGAATCGGCCGGCGGCGACATCGGCCGGCAGGACGGCATCGACCTTCAAACGCAATTCCTGTGAGGACGGCTGCTCTTGGCCGCCGAGCAACGTGTCACGCGGAATTGTCACGGGCAGCTCGACCCAAACCGAGATGTCATCTCCCGGCGCAGCCCGCAGTTCCTCGGCCAGCTTCGAGTTCAGCACAACGCCATCCGACGTCGGTGGCGGTGTGTCTCGAAAATCCAACGTCCCTTCCCAAAGCCGCTCGTCACCACCGTACAACGTCACGCCTGCCGCGCGAGTTCTGCGATCCGCATTCCGTTCCAAGCTCGCCGGAAAGACCAAGGCGGGAGCCTCGCCGCTGTAATGCTCCGCGAACCCCGGCTGCTGTCGCAGAGCGGCGACCGACTCTTCTCGAAAGAACCGATGACTCACCAGCGCGTGATCGACGGCATTCAGTCGGTAGTGTGTGAGCAGCCGCAGACTATCACGCACCGAATCGCCGACGATCAACGCTCCGCCAATCACCATCGCCGCGACGACGACACCGATCGCGACCGCGATGTGCGCCCGGGAGTGATGCCGCAGGCTGCGACTGAGAAGTTGCCGAGTTGAAAAGCGTGCCGTCATAATGTCTGGCATTGTGGGCTTGATGACCGATATCGCAAGCGTCACGCAATCGTTCTGCCCCCATCGTTCTGCCATTTGTATTTGGCAGAACGATGGGGGTAGAACGATGAAAGTCATGGTTGCGCCCGGCGGCGGTAGGACTCGCCGAGATGAATCATCAGCTCCAGCGCGAGCAAATCCGCGCGAGCCAGGATGTGTCGCGTGCTGCGATTGCCCAAGCCACCGACGAGCGATTCGACTCGTTCCAGATGCAGCGACAACGCTTCGCGCGGGCCGCAGCCAGCGACGGCCAGCAGATCGGCGAGCTTCGCGATTTCGCCACCGAGGTTACCCGATCCCATGATGACGTAGGTTCGCAGCAACTCTTGGTAGTAGCTGTTGATCTCGGACGGCAACGCGGTGCGGCACGGGGCGGCTCGGCCGAAGCAATCGAGCAGCGCTTGCCGTGCGACGTTCGTTGGTTCGGTCGCGTCGCGAGCATCGAGGTCGTCGATGATGCGGCGCTGCTGGCTGAGCAGATGCTCGGTCTCGTCACGCTCGCGAGCCATGCGTTTGGTTTGTGCGATTTCCAGCCGGCGGCTTTGCCGAGTCTGTTCGCTGCGGACGATCGCTCGCTTGAGCACCGCGACCAACGCCGGCGAATCCCACATACGTGCCGACTGCAACAGCTCACACTCTTCAAACGAGAGATCGAGCCAATCGGCATCCGAAATGCGCGGTGCCAGCAGCACGAGCGGGTCTTCGCAGCCGCTGGCCCGAATCGCTTTGACCAGCGAAGCGGCCTCGGCGAAGGCGTCCGAGACGGCAGCGATCAACACGGCGTCGAACGGGTCGTCGCGGAGCAGCGTCAATGCTTCGGCGGCGGTCGAGGCCCAGCGGAATTGCGGCTCGATGCCCCCTTCGGCATCCAACTGCAATGTCAGCCCGATCCAGGAGGGTTCACGAGGTCCGACGCACAACAGCCGCAACCGAGTCGGCAATTGACCGTTCAAGACCCGCTCATCGGCGGTGTCGGCTTCAGCAAAAGAAGAAAGCTCGTCCTTGAGCATAGTTTGACGTCCTGTCGGGGCGGGGTTCTAGGACTGAGGAATTTGAGTGTCAAGGTGGCACTCGCAGCGATGGCGGGTATCTTGTTGTCGCCTCTCGCTCGTCCTTCGCACTTCATCACAGGACATCCATCATGCTTGCTGTTTCTCGCCGGTCGAGCTGGCTGCTCGTGGTTGTGTTGTTTTCTTGGATCGCGCCGACGGCTTGGGCCGACGTGCGATTGCCGGCTGTGATCTCGGATCACATGGTCTTGCAGCAAGACATCGCCGTGCCAATTTGGGGTTGGGCCGACAACGGCGAAGAAGTGACGATCACCATCGCGGGACAATCGAAATCGGCAAAAGCAGGAGCCGATGGCAAGTGGCTGGTGAAGCTCGACAAGCTGCCGATTGGCGAGCCACAGGAATTGGTTGTGAAAGGCAAGAACATTCTGAAAGTCGCCGACGTGCTGGTGGGCGAAGTGTGGCTCGGTTCCGGGCAGTCGAACATGGCGATGCCTGTCTCGCGATCAAAAGACTTTGAAGCGGAGCAAGCCGCCGCGAACCTGCCGAACATCCGCATGTTCCGCGAAAGTTCCGGCCCCGCAACCGAACCGCAAGACGGCGGCAGCGGTAAATGGGAAGTGTGCAGTCCGGACACCGTCGGCAATTACTCGGCGACGGCGTTTTTCTTTGGCCGCGAATTGCACAAGACGTTGAAGGTTCCGGTCGGACTCATCAACTCATCGGTCGGCGGCACGCCGATCGAAGCCTGGACAAGCAACGCCGCGCAGAAAGATCTCGCTGAACTCAAGCCGCTGTTCTCGTTGTGGGACAACAAAACCGCGACCTACGATCCGGACAAGGCGAAAACGCAATTTGAGAAGCAATCCGCCGAGTGGCGAATCGCCGCGAAGAAGGCTCGAGACGACGGCAAGCAACCGCCGAGGCCGCCGCTCCCGCCAGTCAACCCGCGCAAGGATTCGCATCACCCGGCCGTGCTCTTCAATGGCAAGATCGCACCGCTGGTGCCGTACGCGATTCGCGGAGCCATCTGGTATCAAGGCGAATCCAACGCGAATAACAATCGCGCGGGCAGCGGCGCGGAGAATTACGGCCTGCAATTGCGAACGCTGATTGCCGACTGGCGCGGACGATGGGGGCAAGGGGACTTCCCGTTCGCGTGGGTGCAGTTGCCGCTGTTCCACAAAGCACAGGCCGAACCGGTGGAAGAGACCGGCTGGACGACAGTCCGCGAGCAAATGCTCAAGACGCTGAAAGTCCCGAACACCGGTATGGCGATCACGCTGGACTTGGGAGAAGCGAACGACATCCATCCGAAAGATAAGCAAGGCGTCGGCAAGCGTCTGGCGATGTGGGCGCTGGCCAAGGTCTACAACCAGAAGAACATCGTCGCCTCCGGCCCGCTCTCGGATGGCTATGAAATCGACGGTGAGGAAGTGGTGCTCTCGTTCCGCTATGCGACGGGGCTGAAAGCCAACGGCGAGGAACTCAAAGGCTTCGCCATCGCCGGTGCCGATCAGAAATGGCTGCCCGCAAAGGCACGCATCGACGGCGACCAAGTCATCGTCTGGCATCCGGACCTCAAACAGCCCAAAGCCGTTCGCTACGCCTGGGCCGATAACCCAGACGCCAATCTCATCAATGGTGCCGGCCTGCCCGCCTCGCCGTTCCGGACGGATGCCAAGTGAAGTAGGTTGGGACTCCGTCCCGACCCGCTTCCCGACCCCGACTTGCTCCAGTTCGGGACAGAGTCCCAACCCACTTCGACCATCGTTGGGTGAGCCATTCATCGTCCATGTCGTCGCGAACGAGACTTCGTTCCTTGAAGTGGATCAGGGGCTTCAATACCATCCGCCCCCTCTTTCGGCCACGAGTTGCGGGGAAATGTGTCTAACCCCGTAGGCTGGGCCAATTTGAAAGTATCGGCGGAGAGATCATGGCAGTTCCCAAACGGCGCACGTCGAAGTCGCGTGCCCGCAAGCGTCGCAGTCATAACGCGATCAAGCCCCTGAATCTGACGACGTGCCCGCAATGTAGCGCGGTGGTCCCCAACCATTGCATCTGTGCGCAGTGCGGGCACTATCACGGACGAAGCTACGACGCCGGCAACGAGGAATAGTCGCCGACTGATCGACGAGGAACATCCTCATGCGGATCGCGCTGGACGCCATGGGAGGCGATTACGCTCCCAGCCCGAACATCGACGGGGCCATCGCTGCTTTGCAGGCGCATCCCGAATTGGAAGTTGTGCTGGTCGGCGACCAACCGCAGCTTGATCCATTGCTCGCCAAGTCCGGGTTCTCCGATCCACGTCTAACAGTCCGCCACTCCGACAGTTGGATCACAATGGAGGAGAAGCCGACTGAGGCGCTCCGCAAGAAGCCGACCTGCTCGATTTCGGTCTGTTGGCAAATGATGGCCGGCCGCGAAGTCGATGCCGTCGTCAGCGCGGGGCACACCGGAGCCGTCGTCGCCGCAGGACTGAAGACACGGCTGTATCTCAAGCACGTCAAGCGCCCCGGCATCGCGGTGGCCCTGCCGACTCAGAAGGGCCGCGCGGTGCTGATGGATGTCGGAGCGAACCCCGCCGCTCGGCCGGAACATCTCTTTCAATACGGCATCATGGGGCTGGTTTATGCCCGCGACATCCTGGGGATCGAGAACCCGCGCGTCGGCCTGATGAACATCGGCAGTGAAGACGGCAAAGGGAACGACCTCTACCGCGAGACACACTCGCTGTTGCAGAACAGCCGGTTGGGCGCGGCCTACATCGGCAACGTCGAAGGCCGCGACCTGTATCAGGGAAACGTCGATGTCATCATCTGCGAGGGTTTCGTCGGCAACGTCGTCCTGAAAGTCAGCGAAGGCATGGCCGACTTCCTGTTCAAGACCGTCGCCCGCGAAGTCATCGGCAAGCTCGGTGCCGAACGCGATCAAGGCATGCAGGCGCTGCACAACGTCGGCAAACGCTATCACTACAGCGAAGAGGGGGGCGCTCCGCTGCTGGGCATCGACGGCATCTGCATCATCTGCCACGGTTCCAGCAACGGCCTGTCGATCCGCAACGCGCTCAAAGTCGCGATGACATTCAAAGACCGCGAAATCAACTCGTCGATCTCCGCCGCGCTGGTGGAGATGCCGCTGGCCTAGTAGACCAGTCACTCCGTGACTGGAAATTTTCGAGTCACGGAGTGACTCGACTACTTTCCCACCCCGCTGACGTGAGCTATTGAATTCGAGAATCGGAGTTCTGTAATGAGCATGGCATTTCTCTTCCCCGGCCAAGGTGCGCAATCGGTCGGGATGTGCCAGTCGATCCACGGCAAGTACCCCTGCGCGAAAGCGCTGTTCGATCGAGCCTCCGAAATCCTCGGCTACGACCTCGCCAAGCTCTGCTTCGAGGGACCAAAAGAGCAACTCGATTCAACGGTCTACAGTCAGCCAGCGCTGTTCGTCAGCAGTCTCGCCGCGCTGGAGATGCTCAAAGAAGTGAAGCCCGATCTCGTCGCCAGCGCGACTCACACCGCGGGCCTCAGCCTGGGTGAATACACCGCGCTCGTCTTCGCGGAAGCGATCAATTTTGAAGACGGCCTGAACGTCGTCAAGCAGCGCGGACAAGCGATGCAGGATTCGTCCGACCGGAGACCGTCCGGCATGGCCAGCTTGCTGATGCTTGATCGTGACAAAGTCCAAGCGATCTGCGACGAAGCCTCGGCCGTCGGACAGGTCTTGATCGCCAACTATCTCTGCCCCGGCAATCTCGTGATCTCTGGTGAGAAGCCCGCCGTCGCGAAAGCGGTCGAACTGGCCGAAGTGGCTGGCGGCAAGACGGTCACGCTCTCCGTGGCCGGAGCGTTCCACACCAGCATCATGCAACCCGCCGATCAGAAACTGGCAGACGCTCTGGCGTGTGTCGCCATTCACAAGCCGCGCATCCCAGTCGTGTCGAACGTCGATGCCGCCGTGCATTGGGAGCCGGAAGAAATTCGACAACTCCTCGTGCAACAGGTCGTCAACCCCGTCCGATGGGAAGACTCCATCCGCTGGCTGCTGACCCAAGGCGTCACCGAGTTCACCGAAGTCGGCCCCGGTAAAGTGCTCGCCGGTTTGCTGAAGCGCATCGACCGCAAAGCGAAATGCGAGAACGTCAACGAAGCGCTGTGACCCCTTCGCGTTGGCCCCTGATTTTCAAATGCGCTGCGAGTGCGTCAGGGCCCCGCGTTCAACCTAACTGCGGACTCGGAATCACGCGCCTGTGAAGCGGTGGCCGCAGAGTTGGCATAAGCGTTTGCCGGAGGGGATGCGGGCTTCGCATTGCGGGCAGTGGCTGGGGATCTTCAGGCCATCGGGACGGTATTCGCCGTCAGCGATGCCGTCTTCCAAATCGACTTGTTGCTCCAGTTGCCGCAGATCGAGGTCGTTGATGATGCCTTTGTTCTTGAGCAGACGCAGCAGCGACTCGACGGTGAGAAACAAGTTGCCGACGCGAGCGACCACTTCGTCTCGTTCACGCACCTCGGCGAGTTCGCGGTCCTGCGCGATCCGAGTCGCTCGTTCGGGATCGTAGGACGCTGTCAGCGGTTTGGAGGAATCGAGGGCCTCGATGTCCAATTCATTCTCGTCCCAGAGCGGCGTCTGCTCTTCGAGTTCCTCCTGGTCAAACTCTTCATCGTCGCCGGTCAGCAGCATTTTCAGGAGACCCATGATTGGCCCTTTGGCTAGAGATCCGAAATCTCAGCTTTCAAATCTGAGAGACGGCATTGCGAATCCGGGCAAGCCTACGTCATGCGGTGATGACTGAGGGGTCGGGTCTACGATTTTTCGGATTTGGCCGGAACAACGCTGTGGTTGCAATCCAAGTCTGGCTCGGCCAAATCCGAAGAATCGTAGACGCGACCCCGTGTGGGACACTGTTACGAGGCGGGATGCCGGCAGTGCCAAACGGTTTGTTGTTGGTATGCCTGTGCGATCGCGAGCAGGCGATCTTCGGAATACGCGCGGCCGACGAGTTGCAGGCCGGTCGGCAGATCTGCTTCGCCGAAGCCGTTGGGGATCGAGAGCGCGGGGATGCCGGCGGCGTTGCCGGCTCCACCGATTTGTGAGCCGGCCAGGCCCTTGCGGTACTCGTCCCACGAGCGGTCGATCGGATATGCGACCGACGGCAATGTCGGGCTGATGACCGCGTCGAACGGTGACAGCGCGGCGTCGAGTTCGCGCTGGATGATCGCTCGAATGCGCATCGCATTGATGTAGTCCTTGGCGGGGATCGTCAAGGCGGAGTACAGGCCCCAGCGGTCTTCTTCGGCGGTCATCTCCCAGACCTTGCCGCTCTTCGCGAGGTCTTCAAACGCGGCGGCCATCTCGCATGAGATGATGAGGGAATTGACCGATCCATACGGTAGATCGGGCAGCTTGAACTCGCTGAGCGTCGCGAAGCGTTCGAGTATTTTGCGAGACGCCTCGAAGTTCGCTTGGACTTCCGGCTGCACTTTCGTCACGGCATCGTCGAGCACTCCGATGCGGAACGGACATTGAGATTGAGCGGGCGCGGGAGAGGGTTCACGGATCGCGTTGAGAACGAAGCTGCAATCCTGAGCGGTACGAGTGAGCGGACCGATTTTGTCCATCGTCCAAGTCAGAGCCATCGCTCCTTGTCGATTGACGAGATCGTAGGTGGGCCGCAGGCCAGTGACTCCGCAGTACCCGGCGGGGGTCATGATCGAGCCCCAGGTTTCGGTGCCGATGGAGAACGGCACGAGTCCCGCGGCGACTGCCGCGCCGGAACCGCTCGACGAACCGCCGGCCCAGCGGGTTCGGTTCCACGGGTTCAGTCCCGGCCCAGTGAATGTCGCGTTCGCTTGCCGATAGCCGAGTCCTCCCGCAATTTCGACCATCGCCAGTTTCGCGGCCAGGACCGCTCCGGCCTCGCGCAGCTTTTTGATGACCGCCGCGTCTTCGTGAAAGAGCTGGTCTTTGAACGGAGCCGCCCCCCAGCTCGTCGGGATGCCCTTGGTCGCCAGCAGGTCTTTCGCACCATAGGGGATGCCGTGCAGTGGGCCTCGATAACGACCGGAACAGAGTTCTTGGTCCGCTTGCTGAGCCTCCGCCAAGGCTCGCTCGCGAGTCACGGTCACGACGGCGTTCAGCTTCGGACCAAGTTGCTCCAGCCGGTCGAGGAAGAATCGAGTTAGCTCGACCGAAGTGAATTCGCGCGACCAGAGTCTCCGGCCGAGATCAGCGACTGTCGCGAAGGCGAGGGAATCAGGAACGGGCATGAGATGGGTTTCCGTAGATGACTGAGCGGCACGGCGCTAGCCGCCGGTCGATCGTGGTGTTTCGCCTCGCAACCACCGGCGGCTAGCGCCGTACCGCTCATGATTCAATGGCGTCGGGTTATTCCGGCACTGCCGGTTTTAAGCGTGTCGGGAGTTTGGGCAAAGTCTTCGTGCAATTTCTCAACACACGAATTTGACACTTTGCGGAGCTGACCTAGGTTTTGGGTGACGACGCGGAGAGCGGCTCAATCGGTGATCACCAACACAACGAGCCGGTTTCCGTTCGCGAATCGTGGCCCAGCCAAGAGACGCGAGGGAGTTCGATGGCCATCGAACGTCAGTTGTCAGACCGAGGCCTGAGAGACCTTGGTGAGTCCAACCATAAATCATCAAAGAGAAAGTGAGTTTACCATGAACCTTTTGAAGAAATTCCTGACGTCGGAAGATGGCCCAACCGCTGTCGAGTACGCCGTGATGCTGGCCCTGATCGTTGTGGTCTGCATCGGCACGATCACGGCCGTTGGCACGAAGGTCAACACTTCGTTCAACACCACCAAGACCGCTCTGCCGTAACCGGACGTGGGCGAGACACCCACAACCAGGAGATTCCGCCGCTGGTCTTGTCGAGGTTCGCTTCGGCGAGGCGGCGGCGGATTTCGTTGAACAGCTTCCTGCGACGCCTGACGTCTTTGCGGGAGCGACATTTCATGCCATTCACCTAGTCCAGCCCTTTGGACTTAGAAAGGAGAGTCATGAAACGTCTGTGTGAGTTTTTGAAATCCGAAGACGGGCCAACCGCCGTGGAATACTCCGTGATGCTGGCACTGATCGTTGTGGTCTGCATCAACACGATTTCAGCGGTGGGCACCAAAGTGAATTCCAGAATGAGCGCCAATAAAACGGCGCTCCCCTAAGTCGTGAAGGGAACTTCGTCGGTCCCTGCTCAGATCAACCGACAATGTTTCCATCCATTGATTTGTCCGATCGCTTGACTGGGATCCCCCCGGCGAGCGTCGGACTTCCCGCGCATCCTCTCCGCGATTCGATCGGTTTAATTCGTGACTGCTTTCGCAGTCGCGGCAGTCGTCGGGCCAAGGAAGAGGAGTGAGCCATGAGTCTTGTCGTGAAGTTTCTGTTGTCCGAAGACGGTCCTACGGCCGTCGAGTATGCCGTGATGTTGGCGCTGATTGTCGTGGTCTGCATTGGCACGATCACGGCCGTTGGAACCAAGGTCAACAGTTCGTTCGACGCCACGAAGACCGCTTTGCCGTAAGGCACTGCCGGTCTTTCGTCGTGCGAGCGATTACCTGGCCGAACGCCGAGCCGGAAACACCGGCTCGGCGGATCGGCATTTCTTAGCAAGGTGTGTGTGACATGTCTGGATATTGGCTGAATGTGGAACTGACACAGTTCCTGGAACTGATCACGACGTCGTTGGTGGCGATGGCCTCGACGGCGAGCTGGCTGTTCCTGGCTGGCCGGCCGTAAATCTGTCGCCCAGCCTGTGTGCGACCTAGTGCTCGATGTCCGCGAATGAGTAGCGGGCAGGCACTGTCGATCCCTCCCCTCGAATCGAACGCCTCACACGAAAGGCTCTTTCAACATGGACTGGCAAGAACTGTTACTGAATCACTGGCACGTCAAACTGGTGACGATCGTGTTGATCGTCGCCGCGTGGATTGATGGCAAAGAACTGCGCGTGCCGAACTGGATCACCTTCCCGATGGTGTTGACCGGCTTGGCCTACAACTTGATCGGCGGCGGCTGGGGCGGCTGGAACAGCGGCCTGGCGGGCGCGTTGCTCGGTACGGTGGTGGGGCTGGCGACGCTGTTTTGGTTGTGGATGCTGGGCGGCATGGGCGCGGGCGACGTGAAATTGATGGCCGGCATCGGCGCGTGGCTGGGCCCCGTGGTCATCCTGGAAGTCTTCGCGGCGACGGCGATCATCGGCGCGGTCATGGCTGTGGTGATGGTCTGGATGCAGCACGACTGGAAGCGGCACTCGATCAACTTCCTGGTCATCCTCCAAGAATGGCGCGACCTGAAGAAGCTGGGCATGAACGGCGTGGCCAAGATCGCGGCGGAGCGTAAGCCGACGATGCGGTTGCTGCCCTATGGCATTCCCATCTGCTTCGGAGCGATTGCCGTGTTTGTGTACGACGGCATGTTGATCTAGCGAGGCTTTGCCTCAGACCTGTTCCCATTCGCGCTCCGTTTCATTCGCGCGGACAGTCAAGACTGCCGCGCGAATGAAATCGAGCGCGAATGGCTGCAAAACTTAACACAACCACATCGAGTTTCCGCCCCCAACGAATCTAGTCCGGCAGAAGCTGCTCGTTGTTCGAGCCTGGTTCGAGAATCCCCGCCATCGGCAAAGCCGTTATAGGGTGAAGAGTTTGCCCAGACGGTGCCGATCATACGAAGGAAGTCCTGGTGTCCCATGCGACCGAAGACATTGGCTTTGTTGGCTGTCGCCGCGATTTGCGGATTGGTGGCCATGATGGGAGTGCAGCAAGTCCTGTCGAATCAGGGCGGCGTGAAAACCGAATCGAGTCAGGTGTTGGTGGCCAAAGCGGAGATCCAACCAGGACAACCGCTGGACGACACCAACGTGGAGTTCAAAAGTTTTCCAGCGGGGACCATCCCGGAAGGAGCGATTGTCAGCAAGGAACAGTTTCTGGATCGCACGTTGAGGTCTCGCACCTTTGCTGGCTCCCAGATTCTGGAACCGATGCTGGATAAGAAAGGAGTTCGCAACGCGTCGAGTGAAGTTCGCGATGGTATGAGTGTCGCGTCGGTGCCGATCGACCAGACGATGACCGGCATTGGCCTGATTCAACCGGGCAATTATGTGGACGTGCTCGTGACATTCCGCAGGACGGGGTCGCGAGAAGTCTCAGGCGTCGACAAAGAAGTGAAGACGGTGTTGGAGTACGTCGAGGTCTTCGCGATCGACGGCGTGCGCGACCCCAGCTTGCTTCCCAAGGCGGGTGATCCCAAAGCTGTCCCGATGAAGAATGTGTCGTTGCAAGTGACCGGCGCGCAGGCTCGGCTTTTGAAGCTGGCTGGCGACGTCGGCACGATTCATCTGACACTGCGAGCCATGAACGACAAGCATCGCCTCGACGAGAAGGAGTTATTTGATCCCAGAGTCGCCGAAGTTGCCGTCGTCAAAAACAGCGAGGAAAGAGACCTGACACCGCCGTCCGTGGTGGAAAAGCCCGCGCCGGAAGTGAAGCTCGACCCCAAGTCGGGCCGCAAGAAATGGAAGATCGAAATCATCGCCGGTGCCGAGCACCGGATCGAAGAAGTCGATCTGCCGGAGCAAGAACCCGTGACATTGAATAATGCCAAGGGATCGTAGCCCGACTCTTCGAGTCGGGATCGAATCAGACAGTAGCCTGACTCTCCGAGTCGGGAGTCCCGCCGCAGAACCCGACTCGGAGAGTCGGGCTACGTCGGACACAGAAATTGAGGTGCAGGGATGCGCTGGTTTCATCATTCATTTCCGGCCGCGTGGCCGCTGATCGCGCTGCTGTCGAGCGGCTGGTTGATCAGCGAACCGCTGCACGCGCAGCCCCAGACCGCCGAACCGTCCGCAGCGGCGGATGCTGCCGGTAGCGATGCGGTGGTACCCATCACCGCCTATCGCACTCAGGTCGAGCTGACGGAGAAGTTCTCGAAAGTTTTCGAGACCAAGAACTTCATCAAGCGCGTCAACAGCTTTGACCCCGTGGTCCTGGAGGTCACCGCCCTCAGCCCGACCCGCATCAGCGTGAGGGGACTGCTGCAAGGGGTCACCAGCTTGGTGATCACTGACGACGCCGGGACCAGCTACACGGTCGAAGTCCTCGTCAAAGGGGACGCCCGCCAACTGCAATCCATCATCGACCGCAAGTTTCCGAACTCGTCGATCGAGGCGTTCAAAGTGCAAGAGGCGGTCGCGCTCCGCGGCTGGGTCACGCATCCCGAACACATCACGCAGATCGTTGAAATCGCCGAGCAGTTCTATCCCAAAGTGCTCAACCAGATGCGCGTCGGCGGCGTACAGCAAGTTCTGCTGAAGGTGAAAGTGATGGAGGCTCAACGCTCCCTGATCCGTCAGTTGGGGATCAACTTCACCTATGTCAGTCCCAGCGGTTACGTCACGAGCAATCCGGGAGCGATTGGCTCGGCAACCGTGGGAACGATGGGGGCGTCGTCATTGCTGCCGGGGGTAACGCCGGCCGTGTCAACGGCCGCGAACAGCTTGCTGACGAACGCCTCCTTTGGTGTTGTGAGAAATCAGTCGACATTTCAGTCCTTTATTTCTTCGCTGCGTGAAGAATCGTTGGTCAAGATCCTCGCGGAGCCGGAAATCGTCGCCACCAATGGTCAGCCGGCGACTCTGTTGTCCGGTGGCGAATTCCCGATCGTGGTTCCCCAAAGCTTGGGGACCGTCAGCATTCAATACCGCGAGTTTGGCGTCCGCATGGAAGCGGTGGCGCTCGTGCTGGGAAACGGCAATCTCCGATTGACGCTGCAACCTGAAGTCAGCGACCGAGACGATGCTCACGGTGTGACCATCAACGGCACGACCGTTCCGGCGCTCACGGTTCGCCGCGTCAACACGCAGGTGGAAATGAAGTTCGGCCAGACGCTGATGCTGGCCGGCCTCATCTCGAACACGCAGCGGACAAACATGCGCAAGATTCCGTTTCTCGGCGAACTGCCGTATATCGGCGCGGCCTTCAGCCAGAAGCAGACGACCGAAGCCGAAACCGAAATCGTGATCACCGTCACCCCCGAACTCGTCGCCCCACTGGATGATGGACAAGTTCCGGCCGGTGGTCCTGGCCAATTCACAGACACGCCCACCGATCGCGAGTTGATGTTGTACAATTTGCTCGAAGTCCCCAAGTACGGCGAACACTGTCCGACGTGTGCTCCCGGTCAAACCGGTCCCTACATCGTGCCGGGCCTGAAAGAGGCCAACAGTCCCGTATCCGCTCCACCAGCCACGGATCGCAAAGAAATGGTGGCACCACCCGCCCCCGGAGATGCGGAGGCTGCGGCAAAAGCGCGCCGCTTCGCCGCACAGATGGCCGCGCGGCAGAAAATGCCGAAGAGCAGTTCCGGAGTGAAGCAAACCAGCTACGACGAAGCGGCGGTGAAGGCTCGCGCCAGCGAATCGACTCGCGCCCCGGCATCCGCAACGGCAAATCGCGCATCGCCCACGATCAAGACCGCCCCGCCGGCTCGTTCCAATAACAACGCCGCTGCCAGCAACAATCGCAGCAGTCAGTTCAACAACTCCCCGTCCAACAACTCAGACTCGAACACGACACGCAGCCGCAAACCCGGACTCATCGAACCACCGGCGCGATGAGATTTGAGTTTTGAAATTACCTGGCACTCACGAATTCCAGATGCAGAAAATCTTCGCCCCCATCCAGCTTGCCTGGATGGAGGGAACGATGGTGAGCTAGAAAACGACAAGCATCTCCAGTCGCAGACCCCATCCGCCTTGTGCGGATGGTGAAGCAGATCGCAACGGGACGAACGCCCAAGAATCTGATTCACCATCCAGACGAGCTGGATGGGGTCTGACGGGGAGAATTGTGGTTCGGTTAGCAATCCATTTCTGACTCCATCCAGACAAGCTGGATGGGGGCCGAAACAGCTTCCTGGAATTGGTGAATGTCAAAATGATGCGATCCTTCCCCGATCACAAGTGACCCGTTGCCATGAAAGTTGTCCGACTCGCTCTGGTGGATCCCAAGGATTCCAGCCGCGCGTCATTGAAGAATCTGCTGCTGGGCATTGATGCCGTCTGGTTGGAGGCGGAATGCTCCAGCTACGACTACTTCTTTGATGTCGTCACGCAGACTCAGCCGGACATCGCGCTGATCGCGATCGATTCCGATACGACCAAAGGCTTGGACCTGATCGCTCAAATCTCCGCCAACCTGCCGGGCTGTGCCGCTTTGGTCATCAGCGGCTCGCAGGAAGGGAGCCTGATCCTGCGCGCCATGCGCAACGGCGCGCGAGAATACCTCGGCCTGCCGTTGCGACTGGAAGATTTTCTGTCCGCGCTGGATCGCATCCAGCAAACGACGCATAGCCGCACCGACGAAGGTCGCGTGAAATCCGCGCAAGTCATGACGGTCGCCGGTGTGTGTGGCGGAGTCGGTTGTACGGCGATCGCCGTCAACCTGGCCTGCATGTTGGCTCAGAACCCGCGCAACAACGTCGCGCTCATCGACCTCGATCTGGCGCTCGGTGATGCCGACGTCTGGCTGGACGTCATTCCCGATTACACGATCCAAGATGTCGCCGACAACATCAGCCGCCTGGATTACGCCCTGTTGAAGCGCTCGCTGACGAAGCATGCCAGCGGCGCGTACCTGTTGCCTCGGCCCGTCCAGATGGACGAACGCCCGGCGATTTCTCCGGACGAATTGCGGCGCGTCATTTCGCTGCTCAAGGCCACATTCACGCACTTGATCCTGGACATCAGCAAGAGTTTCAGTGCCTTGGACATTGCCGCGATGGAGTGCTCGGACAACGTGCTGCTGATCACGCAGCTCGATCTGCCTTGTTTGCGGAACGTCGTCCGCTTGATGCAATTCTTCGACCAGCGGCCCGGTTTGTCAGAGAAGATCAAGATCGTCGTCAACCGCATGGGTCTGCAAGACGCGAACATCAGCCTCAACAAAGCGCTGGAAACGATTGGCCGGGAAATCTTTTTCCAACTGCCGAACGATTACGTTTCGATGGTCGAATCGCGCAACAATGGCGTCCCGCTGTTGACACACGCTCCCAAATCGCGAATCACCAAAGCGATCGAACAGCTCGCCCAGCTACTCGACCCGCCGGTCGATGACGATGAGAAGAAGTCGTCCGAACCCGCCAAGGCCAAGAAGGGG
Organism: Planctomyces sp. SH-PL62; assembly: GCA_945893045.1. Taxonomy (GTDB): domain Bacteria; phylum Planctomycetota; class Planctomycetia; order Planctomycetales; family Planctomycetaceae; genus SXKJ01. The sequence goes on along the minus strand of CAMDEA010000029.1, from coordinate 34,093 downwards.
CTGTTCAGCTTCCTGTCGAGCGCGTCTCGCGGATGAGACCGCCCGTACTACAGGGTCACAGATTCTTGTCGGCGTGTGCGCTTCGATCCCAATTTCCAATCTCAAATTTCCAATTCTCAATTTTCAATGTGTAGTCCGCTTGAAACGCGACTCTGTTCAGAAAATTGGAAATTGAGGATTGGAAATTTGAGATTGGAAATTGAACGCTGATTTGCGGCTTCACCGCGCTGGTGAACCGCATGCCGCAGGCATGTGCGTTACGGAGCGAGCGTGCCTGCGGCGTGACCGCTTGGTCTGTGAAAACGAAAAAGGGCCGCCGCGAACTCCCGCCATCCGCGACGGCCCGACCCTGAGTGACATTGAGACAGTTGGCCTCAGGGTTGTTTCAAATTGTCGAGCGATCTTAGTTCGGGATCCCCAGCAGCGATTCCTCTTCTTCCAGGATGACGATGCGGGGGGTGACCATCAGCATCAGGCTTTGTGTTTCGCGACCGACGCCGGTGTTCTTGAACAGACGGCTGATGTAGGGAATCTTGTTGAGGATCGGCACGCCGGCCATGTTGCGGCTTTCGCTGAGCCGTTTCACACCGCCCAGCAGGACGGTGCCGCCATCGGGAACCGCGACCGTCGTGAGCACGGTCGTGCTGGCCACGATGGGTTGTTGCACGGTGACTTCGCCAGCACCCGCGGCTTGGAAACCGCCGCCTTGGCCGCCGCCTTGGCCGCCGCCGCCACCGAAACCGCCGCCACCTTGACCGCCGCCACCACCACCGAAGCCACCGCCACCACCACCGATGCCACCGAAACCGGACTGAGCGGCGACCGCCAGATCCGCACGATCACCCATCGCTTGGCCGAACATGCCGTGGTTGTAAATGCCTTCGTAGCCCACACCCACACCGCCACCGATGCCGCCGAAGCCTTGCTGGCCGCCGCCGCCACCTTGGCCACCTTGGCCACCTTGCCCACCGCGCTGACCGCCCTGCTGACCACCTTGACCTTGCTGACCTTGGCCACCTGCGGACACGAATGTGAAGGCTTGGACTTCGCGGATCACGGAGAACTGTGGCGTCACCGCCAGACGCACATACCGGCGGTCTGCGGAGATCACCGCCTGCACGCTCATGCCGACCCCTTCAAAGACCGGCGTGATGATCGGCTGATAGCCGACCGCGAACGCACCGACCACCGGAATCAACTGGGTGACGAACGGACGCTGAGCGCCATCGAACACTGTGCCGGTCTGGCCGTTGAACAGCGTCACCTTGGGAGCGCTCATGATGTTGTTGCGGCGATCGCCCTGAGCGGCATTGATGAAGAAGAACGTTTCAATGTCGCTGAGGATCGCGAAGCCGATATTCACACCGGCGTTGGCATCGAACCGGCCGAAGTCCGGCACACCGATGCCGAACGAACCTTGCCGAAACGCGATATCCAAGTCTTGAGTAAAGGACTCAGAGCTACTCAAACCAAGAGCGGTGGGATTCCCGTAGCTATCACGATCGACAAAATTGCGAGATGGTCCGGGTGTGAAGAAGTTGGTGGCACCCGCTTGGCCTTGCTGCCCTTGTTGGCCTTGCTGCCCTTGTTGGCCCTGTTGGCCCTGTTGGCCCTGTTGTTGACTGGACTGAATCGAACCGAACGGCGGGATCGGAATCAGTCCGCCGCCCTGTTGGCCGCCTTGGCCGCCTTGACCGCCTTGACCCTGCTGTCCCTGTTGGCCGCCACTGATCAAATTCGGGCCGCCGAGGCTGTCTTGCAGGTCGAAGTCGAAATCGACACCGATGCGTTCAAAGAAGTTGTCGGACACCGACACGAACCGGACCTCGATCGTCACTTGCAGGTCTTGCAAGCGGCGGAGTTGTTCCAGCAGGTCGCGGATTTCGTCATGCACCTTTTGAGTTTGTCGGATGACCAAGCTCAACGTGGTCTCGTTCCCTTTGATGTGTCCGCCGCCGCCGACTTCTTCCCAGGAATTGGGTTCGCAAACGGAGACGATCAGGTCGATTAGGTTGCGGAAGTCATGGGACGAACCGCCGTTGACGTTCCAATTATTATTGTTGTTGATCCACGGATTGGAGACGGGGGAAGCCATCGTGTTGCCTGGCTGGCCCACTTGAAACTGACCACCCTGCGGACCGCCCGTGGAGGGAACGCTCAGTTGCCCGCCCACGCTGGTGCCAATGCCCGCCACGTTGCCGAACACGTTCATGTTCGGCTGACCGGGTTGAATCGGCACGACCAGGTCGGCCACCGAATACGTCGCCAGCATGGCTTGGCCTTGCAGGCGTTGCTCGCTGGTGATGTTCAGCACCGAGTGATTGATCGTGTGACCGAGTTCCATCGGGTGCAGCACCAGATACAGGGCGTCCTTCAGCGGGATGCCATCCACGTTGATCGACACTGGCGAGCTCATGGTCAGGTTCACGTCTTCGAGTCCCGCCTTGTCGATCACGACGTTGACGTCCGCCCAATGGGCGATGTGGTCGATGACTTTGTTGAGCGGCACGTTCTCGAACTGCAACGTGATCGGCCGGGTGAGACTGTTCTCGATGCGTTGCTCTTCCGGCGAGCGGAGTCGCGTGTCTGTGTTGTATTTCCCTTTGCGGCGAGCGGTGATGTCTTTCCAATCCTTGCCGAAGCGGATCGGATCGCGGTCATCGAACGGCACGGCCGACCATTCCACGCTATCCAACTGCTGCACGAAGCCATCTTCCTTCGCGTCTTTCAGATTCGCGATGTTGTCGACGCGGCGAGCGAACTTCGCCTTCCAGACCATCGTTTCCGCAACCGGATTGTCGGGGTCAAGTTCCTTGGCCTGTTTGGCACAGACTTCCGCTTCGGCATAGCGCTTCTGGTCCAGGCACTCGTTGTACGTTTTCACGAGCTTGGCGAATTCCTGCTCTCTTCTCACATTGGCCTTGCGATCTCGCGTGATGGAGGCTTTGACCTCGTCGTTGACCTTCGCCTGAATCAAGTTCGGCTCCATCTGCTTCTGGAAGCCTTCGATTTCCGAGCGCGTCTTCCGCAGCGTGGACGTGAGACTGGCCGTCAGCTTCTTCTCCAGCGGCGAGGTTTCGACATTGGCCATCGCCTGGTCGAGCACCTCGATCGCCTTCGCCGGGTCTTTCTCCCGAACTCGCTCGGCGCGGGACACGGCGTTGAGCACTTCGCTGCGGAGCCGGTCGAGTTGCACCTTCTGTCGCTCGGAAGCGATGTCGATGGGGCGTTGTGGGTCGAGCGTCCGCGGTTCGATGGAATCGTCGGCCGAACCTTCCTCGGCACTCACCATTTGAATGGGCTTGCCGCGGCGCGGATTCAGTTCTCGCAGATAGTCCTGCAACTGCTGGCTGCGGCGAGCATCCAGCTTCTGACCGGATTGATACGCTTTGACGAACGCCTGATGCGCCGCGGCCTTGTTGCCGCTTTGCAGATGATTCTGCCCTTCGCGGAAGAGTTGTTCGGCGGACGGGCCTTCGGGATGAATCACGGCCACGTCGGTCGGCTCTGGTTCATCTTCGGTGAACGCGGCCGGAGTGGTCGCAGACAACTTAGAAGGAGTTCGTTGGGCCGTTTGCGGCGCGGGCTTCGTCGGCTCTTCCGAATCATCGACGAGTGCTTTCGGCTTCGCCGCTGTATTTCGAGCTGTCTGCGGTGACTTCGCACGATCGATCAGCATTTGAACTTGTTCCGGCCGATCATCGAAGACACCGAAGGCCACGTTCATCTCCGCAGCTTGCGTGACTTTGTCTTGTGCGTCGTCAACGTTGCCCGCCGCCATGTCGGCGCGAGCCTGCTTCAGCAGCGCGATGGCACGGGCTTTGGTGTCGTTGTTGGCGGCATTGTTCTTCGTCGGTGCGGGCTTCTGGGCCTCGGCCAGCCGGTCGATCTCTTCCAGCAGCGCTTCCGGTCGATCGTCCCACAGTCCGAACGTCGTGTTGAGCTTCTGCGCTGCCAGCGCTTTCTCGCGCGCCGTTTCGATCCGCCCGGCCTGCATCTCCTTCCGAGCTTGCTGCAGCACGATCACCGCCTGTTGACGGACTTTCGCGGTGGCGTCGTCGTCGTCGGCTTTCGCTTTGTTGGCGATGTTCGCCGCCGCTTTTTCAGCCGCTTTGTCAGCCGCCGCGATGCGGGCCGCCGACTGTTGGGCTTGGGCCTCGATCTCTTCGGTCGCCGTCTTGGCCGCTTCGACTTCCGTGCGGATCGTCTTGTTGGTCAGGTCGGCGACGGCCGAGGCTTTCGCCTTGGCCGTATCGGCCAGCTTCGAGACCGGCAAGTCGTCCTCTTCAACGGACATCTCCTTGCTGAGCGTCGATTTCGTCGCGGGGACGGAATTCACCAGTTCCTTCGCAGCGGACTTCGCCTTCGCGGCGTTCTTGGTGATCGTCAGGTTGTTCGTGGTGCGGTCGATTTGAGCCAGCACCTGTCGCGGTTGCAGATCGAACAGACCATACGTGACCTCCAACTCACTGGCTTCCAACGCGAGCGAACGGGCTTGCTCGATGTCACCCTTGGCGATCGCGGCCTGCGCTTGCTTCAACAATTGTTGAGCGAGTTGCTTGTCGTTCGCGGACGGCGCGAGTTCCGCAGTCGCGGCTGGCGGCTTCGTCATTTCCGGAGCTTCGTCGTCGAAGGGAACTTCCTCGACCAAAGAGGCGGCAGGCTTCTTCGGGGACGCGGTCAGCTTCTTGGCCGGCAGCGGTTCGTCTTCATCCAACGGAGATTCGGTGAACTTCGACATCGGCTTCTGAGTCTGCGCGGTGCTCTGAGTTCTCGGCGCAGCTTCACCGCGACTGCCTTCGCGGCGGCCGATCTCGGAGAGGAGTTGTTCCGGCCGCTCATCGAAGGGGCTGTACGCGACGTCGATGTCCGCCGCTTGCTCGGCCTTCTCGCGAGCCGCCGCGACGTCGCCATTGGCGAGGTCTCGGCGGGCTTGCTGCATCAGGGACTTGGCGTTCGCCATCTTTTCCGCAGCCGAGGTTCCGGCCGTGCGCGGCTTCCGTGGTTCGTCTTCGTCGAACGCGGCGTCCGTGACGGGCGATTTCGCTTTGGACTTCTGCGCCATGTTCCGCGTGCGCGGCGTCACTTCACCGACGACGCTTTCGCGGCGGTCGATCTCGGCCAGGATTTGTTCCGGCCGCTCGTCGAACGCGCTGTAAGCGACGTCGATCTCGGCGGCCTGCTCGGCCTTTTCGCGAGCCTCCTCCATGTCTCCATTGAGGAGATCTCGGCGAGCTTGCTGCAACAGAGATTTGGCAGTCGCCATCCGTTGAGCGGGCGAAAGCCCGGCCGTGCGTTGCTTCATCGAAGCACGCTCTTCGGACGGCTGGTCGAGCCCTGGCTCGTTGTTGATTTGTTGAATCGAAGATCGCGCCGTCCCGTTGGCCTTGGGAGTCCTCGCGACGGGGCTGTCGAGTTCCTCGACTCCGTTTGTCGCCGGTGAATTGCCGTTGGGCTTGGTACCGGCCCGTCCCGCGATCGCTGTCTCAGGCGTGCGCGAGGTCGTGCGCTCTTCCAACTGCGCGAGGAACTTCTCCGGTGTGCGATCGTCCGGTCCCCAATCGACAGGGAACGACTGCGCCCGCTCCAGGAGCTTGCGAGCACCGATGACGTCGCCGCGTGCCGCCAAGGCTTGCGCGTCCTTCATCAGTTTTTCCGCCGACTGGCGGTACGAGTTGTCGTTGCTCGTGCTCTTGGGCTTGGTCCGCGTGAACGGATTCAAGCGGCTAATTGTGGAGCCACGATTGTTCGTCGCCGGTTGATCGGCCGACACAGGTCGCGTGGTCCCACCGGGGAGAGTGGCCCACAGGCCGGCTGCGGCCAACGACGTCCAGGCGAGAAGTCCGAGTGCCTTACGCAAAGTAAGTTCCTCCTTGAAACCAACTGGCGGGAGACGCAGTGATCCGGGCATCGACGGTCAACGAAGACAGTCTCAGGGTGTACGTGATGCCGGCGAATCGCCGCGGGGGGAGAGGTTCTGGGGGCAGGAAGGGAAGGAAATTCACAGCAGAGAATTGGCGGCGTGAGCGGAAAGCCCTCGCCGAAGAGATGTGCGGGGGGAACCTATGACATCCCCGCGAGTAGGGTCAACGGGTCTTATTCAGCTTTTTCATTCGTTTTTGGCCGATTCGCAAAGACGCAATCAAGCACGGCAAATCCTGCCGATGACTTCGTGGAGCAGGTTTTCAACCTGCCCGTCAACCGAATCACGAAACGGGCAGGTTGAAAACCTGCCCCACGTCAGCTCAATCGCCAGCGTGCCTGTCGCAATTGCGCGTTCGGCGAGCCGGCCAGCAATTCATACCACATCGTCACCAACGTGCCGTCAGCGCACTCGATGGTTGAGGGATATCCCATGTCGCCGGACTTCGCGTCATCACTAATCGTCAGCGGTTCGCTCCATGTGCGACCGTGATCGCTACTGACTCGCGCGAGATTGCCGATGGGCTTGCGACGATGTCCATAACTCATCAGCAATCGCCCGTCGCGCAGCCGCAACAAATGCGACGGCAGCCCCCACACGCCGATCGAATGCGGCACCGACCAAGTCCGCCCGCCGTCCGTCGATTCCGATTGCAGTGTCTCACGTTCATTCGGCGAATTGTGATTGCGAATGTGCGCGAGCAACGTCCCGTCCGACGCTTCGACCGCGTGCAGTTCATGATAGTTCTTCGGATCGTCTCCCGTCCGAGCCGGGATCGTCGCTAACCATTCCCACGTCACACCGTCGTCTTTCGATTCACACACACCAACGCGGTCATCCTTCCACAACGCTTTGCCCGCATAAATCAGCCGCCCATCGCGCAGCACCACCGGCCCATGCGGACTATTGAGCGGCACCGCATACCGCGCCGACCACGTCACGCCACCGTCGGTCGAACGAATCATCCACGTCCCAAGCTCCTTCTGCCGTTGCTCCGCCGTGACCCGATTGTGAGCCGCCCGCCACTCGGCCAACAGCTTGTCATGCTCTTCTTTCACTTTGCCCGGTGCCGGCGTGGCCTTCTCCATCTTTTGCAGCGTGGCTTCATACGCCAGCGATGTGAACGTCGTCACCAAGATCGAACCCTTCGCCGTCTCAACCACACCGGCATCGCGATCATCAATCGGCCCATCCAGCAACACCTGCGGCCACCCCCACGACTTGCCGTCATCGTGCGACCGCATGAATTCCACGCGGCCAAACGGACAAACATGCGTTTCGCGCCCGCCAGAGAAGACCAGCAACAATTCACCATTCTTCCGCCGAGCCAACGTCGGCCACCCGTGATACAGCGGCAGCTTCCAACTGATGATTCGCCGCTCCAACACTTCAATCGCCGGAGCCGCCGCGCGAGTCGTTCGCGATGCAGCCAGCGTTGCTCCGAAAGCGGCAATCGTGCTCGCCGTCAAGAATTCGCGTCGTGTGCTTTGAGTTGACATCGCAGATCCTTTTTTATTGAGTCGAATGCCATCCTACCAATTGACCCTGAGAAACTCAGGCGACCAGAATCGCAGCCGTCAGAAAACCTAATCGTCGATTCACGCATCGAGTCCTGGAGTTCAACGGTGCTTAAAACAATTCTCCTGGTTACGGCGCAGATCGTTTTTGTCACCGCATTTGTCTCTGCCGAAGAACCGGCCTCAGCCAAGCCGGCGATCAATCTCGATGAGCGTCGGGCGTTCGGCTACCTCGAAGACATCTGCAAGCTGGGGCGGCGGCCCAGCGAGTCGGAAGGGATGACGAAGCAACAAGAGCTGCTCATCGACCATTTCGAGAAGCTGGGTGCCCGAGTCGGCAAGCAGGAGTTCAACACGGCTCATCCGAAGACCGGGGTGCCGGTGCGGATGACAAATCTCATCGTGTCGTGGCACCCGCAAGCGAAAGAGCGCGTGCTGCTCTGCTGTCATTACGACACGCGACCGTATCCCGACCGCGATAAAGACCGGCCGAAGGGACCGTTCATCGGAGCGAATGACGGCGGCAGCGGCGTCGCATTGTTCATGGAGATGGGGCACTCGCTGCCGGCGATCCAGCCGACGTTCGGCGTGGACATGGTCTTCTTCGACGGCGAGGAATTCATCTTCCAGCGCGACGGCGGCAAGTTCTTTTTGGGCAGCGAACATTTCGCTCAGCAATACCGCGACCGGCCGCCGCCGTATCGCTACGTCTGCGGAGTGCTCGTGGACATGATCGGCGACAAGAAGCTGTCGATCCCCGTCGAACCGCTCAGCCAGAAGTTCGCTCCAAAAGTGGTCCGCAGTGTGTGGGAGACGGCGAAGACTTTGGGGATCAAAGAGTTCGTCTCGAAGCCACACGCCTCCGAGATCAACGACGATCACGTGCCGCTCAACGAGATCGCAAAGATCCCCACCGCCGACCTGATCGACTTCGACTACCCTCACTGGCACACGACAAAAGACACGCCGTTCCAATGCAGCGGCGCAAGCCTCGTCAAAGTCGGCCGCGTCCTGCTGACGTGGTTACAGCAAGTCCCGGAAGACGTCGGAAAGTAGACCAGTCACTCCGTGACTGGAAACTTCGAGTCACGGAGTGACTCGTCTACTTTACGCCAGCAATTCGCGCACGACTCGCCCATGCACGTCGGTCAAACGGTAGTCGCGGCCTTGGAAGCGGAATGTCAGCCGCTCGTGATCGAAGCCCAGGCAGTTCAAGATCGTCGCGTTGAGGTCATGAACATGGACCGGATCGCGCACGATGTTGTAGCCATAGTCGTCGGTCTCACCGTGGACGACGCCGGGCTTGATCCCTCCGCCCGCCAGCCACATCGAGAAGCAGCGGCCGTGATGATCGCGGCCGTAATCGGCTTGCAGCCCCCCTTGGCCATAAACTGTGCGACCGAACTCGCCGCCCCAGACGATCAGCGTGTCTTCGAGCAACCCACGCTGTTTCAGATCGCGAATCAACGCGGCCTGCGGTTGATCGACGTCGTGACATTGCTTCGGGATATTCGTCGGCAGCGAACCGTGATGATCCCAGCCGCGATGATAAAGTTGCACGAACCGCACGCCCCGCTCCAGCAAGCGCCGCGCGAGCAGACAGTTCGCGGCAAACGTGCCCGGCTTGCGCGACTCTTCGCCATACATCTCAAACGTCGCGGCGGATTCGGTCGAGAAGTCGATCAGTTCCGGCACCGACGTTTGCATCCGAAACGCCAGTTCGTATTGCGCGATGCGAGTCGTGATCTCCGGATCGCCGGCTTTTGCGTGTTCAATCTCATTGAGCTTGGCGAGGCCGTCGAGCATCTTGCGGCGTAGCTCACGGTCGATGCCCGGCGGATCGGAGAGATACAGCACCGGATCGCCGCTGCTGCGGAGCTTCACCCCTTGATGGCTGGAGGGCAGGAACCCGCTGCCCCACAACCGGTCCAGCAGTCCTTGATTCGCATCGCGCCCGCTGCCGTGCGAGATCAATACGAGAAACGCCGGCAAGTCGTCCGCCTCGCTGCCGAGCCCGTAACTCGCCCACGCGCCGAGCGAAGGCCGGCCCGGCTGCTGCGAGCCGGTTTGAATGTACGTAATCGCCGGGTCGTGATTGATCGCCTCGGTGTGCATGGAGCGGATCAAACACAATTCATCGACGACCTGCCCCGTGTGCGGCAACAGTTCGCTGAGCCATGTTCCATTCTGCCCGAACTGACGAAACGCGAACTTCGGTGCGACGACCGGAAAGTTCTTCTGGCCCGAAGTCATCCCAGTCAGCCGCTGTCCCTGTCGGATGGAATCCGGCAGTTCCGATCCATGCAGCCGCTTCAACTCCGGCTTGTCATCCAGCAGATCGAGTTGACTAGGACCACCAGATTGCGAGAGGTAAATGACTCGCTTGGCCGTCGGCAAGAAATGCGTGCGGCCCGGTTGCGTAGCGGACGACGCAAGCCCCTCCTTGGCCAGCAGTGAAGCCACCGCAGCCGCCCCCAGCGCGGTCCCCGCACGACCGCAAAAGTGGCGGCGAGTCATGCCGTCGAAATGTTCTTTCATTGGGTGCATCGCAAGAAACCTCAAACTCGTCCGACGCGCACAGTTGAAGTCAAACAGTTTCGTGCCGCGAAGTGGGGCGAGTTTATACCCCGCCCACTCATCGGCGAAACGTTCAGTCGAACGTGGTCCTTCCAAGATTCCAGGAACGATTGCCGCTCTTCCTGCCTTCATCCGTGCTCCGGCCTTGCCATCCGTGCGGTACATATCCTTCGGATTGCTTCCGCACGGATGGCAAAGCCGGAGCACAGATGAAAACAAAGACGATTCCTGCGGCGTTCTCCAAGGCTCGGATTTCACGGGCGATGCAGTCGTGTGCAGCGGCCCTTCTTGCCATGACGCCCGCAGCCCTTATTCTCTGCCGGTCACGTTTCCTTCCAGAGAGACCTCATGCCCAGTTCTTATGACGCGTTGTTGATCGTCGGCTTTGGCGGACCAGAGAATCCGAACGAGGTGATGCCGTTCTTGGAAAACGTCACGCGCGGAAAGCCGGTCCCGCGCGAACGGCTGCTGCAAGTCGCCGAGCATTACCACCAATTCGGCGGCATCAGCCCAATCAACCAGCAGGTCCGGGACTTGATCCAGGTCTTACGGCCAGAACTGATTCGACGCGGGATCGACCTGCCGATCTTCTGGGGCAACCGCAACTGGTATCCGCTGCTGACCGAGACGGTCGAAGCGATGGTCGATGTCAAAATCCAGCGAGTGCTCGCGTTCGTACTGGCGGGCTTCAGTTCGTATTCGAGTTGCCGACAGTATCGCGAGAACATCGAGGCCGCTCGACAAGCGGCGGGATCGTCGGCTCCTGCGATCGACAAGGTCCGAGTGTTCTTCAATCACCCCGACTTCATCGAGGCCACTGCCGATCGGACGGCCAACGCATTTGCTCGACTTCCGACCGAGGGTCGCGAATTGGCGCACATCGCCTTCACCGCTCACAGCATCCCGCTGCTGATGGCTGACAACTGCCAATACGCCGCGCAACTGAATGAGACCGCTCGGCTGGTCGCCGAGAAAGTCGGTGTCCCGCCCGATCGCTGGCGAGTGGTCTATCAAAGCCGCAGTGGCCGGCCGACCGATCCGTGGCTCGAACCCGACATCCTCGATCATCTGCGAGCCTTGAAGGAGCAGTCCGTTTCGCAAGTCGTCGTCGCGCCGATCGGATTTCTGTCCGATCACATCGAAGTGCTGTACGACCTCGACGACGAGGCGTTTACGTTGTCAAAAGAAATTGGCCTAACGATGGTTCGAGCCGGGACGGTCGGCACGCATCCGAAATTCGTGGCGATGATCGTCGATCTGATTGCCGAGCGACTCGCGAACGAATCGGCAGTCATTTGCGAACGCCGCGCGATCGGAGACTTTGGCCCCAATCACGATGTCTGTCCGGCCGATTGCTGCCCGTATCCGTTGTCCCGTCCCGTGGGTTGATGACTCACGTGGTTTTGATTGGAGACTTCGCACACGGATGCGAGGGGCACACACGGATGGAACCAACACCCGCCGATCAACGAATCGTTTTCTCTGCCTTCATCCGTGTGTGCCCTTTGCATCCGTGTGCGAAGTGATTCGACTTCGATCCTGCCGACAATTGAGAACACTCCGACTCCAAGGAACCAAGAGACCATCATGCGAATCGCCATCGGCCAGATGTGGCAAGAGTCGAACACGTTCAATCGCAACCTGACGCGCTGGTCGGACTTCGAGAACTGGGGCGTTGCCGTCGGCCCAGAGATCTTCGAGAAGTACGGTCAGACCGGAGAGATCGGCGGCCTCTTGTCGGCACTGCGCCAGTGGCCGCAACCGCCGAGCGAATTGATCGGTCTGTCGCGATTCGTCTGCTGGCCGTGGGGGGCCGTCGAAGCCGCCACCTCAAAACGCATCTTCGAGTCCTTCGACGAACAACTTCGCATCGCGGGTCCGTTGGATGCCGTGTGTCTGGTGCTGCACGGCGCAATGGCGGCGGAAGATGAACCGGACCTCAGCGGCGCGTTGTTGGAACGAGTTCGCGCGGCGGTCGGTCCCGACGTGCCGATCGTCGGCACGTTCGATCTGCACGCGAACCTGACTCGCCGGATGCTGGCGAATGCCGACTTGCTCTGCGGCTATCACACTTGCCCGCATCTGGACTCGTGGCAGCGCGGCGAACGAGCGGCCAGTCAGTTGTGGAAGATTCTGAAACAGGGAATCCACACCCACACCGTCTGGCGCAAGCTGCCGATGTTCACCGCCGCCGAATATCACAACACCTTCACCGGCCCGCCCGCGCCGATTTACGAACAGCTCAAGCAGCTTGAAGCCGAGGAGGGTGTGTTGGCCGCGAACGTGGCGATGGCCATGCCGTGGTTTGATGCTCCGCAGTTAGGCTGGTCGGTCATGCTGACGACCGCGCAAAAAGAATCGCGTTGGGAAGAGACCGTCGATCAGCTTTGCGCGAAGTGTTGGAGCATCCGCCACGAACTCGAAGCAGTCGAACGCTTCCCGCCCGCTGAGGTCGTGAAACGCGCGCTCGCACTCGGAAAACATCCGATCGTGATCGGTGACGGTGCCGACGCGACGAACAGCGGCAGCCCCGGCGATTCGACCTGCCTGCTGCGCGAACTGCTCGCCGCCACAAAGATCCCGCAGGGAGCGATCACGTTCATGGTTGATCCGATCGCGGTGGCCGAGGCGTACCGCGTCGGAGTCGGCGGCATGTTTGACGCCGACATCGGCGGCCGGCTGGCCCCGGAGTATTCATCTCCCGTCCGCGTGCGCGGCATCGTCGAGAAACTGCAAAACGTCGAATGGGTTTTGAGCGGTCACATCAGCAAGAACCTGCCGGTCAACATGGGCCTCGGCGCGATCGTCCGTTCCGGCGACGTCCAAATCCTGTTGGTCGAACGGGGCGGCCCCGGCAGTTCGCCTCGGCTGTACGAATCCGTCGGGCTCGATCCACGGACCTGCGGAATGGTGGTCGCGAAGTCCCCCTCCGGGTTCCGAGCCGACTATGATCCGTTCGTCGCCGGGACGTTCCTCGCCGACTGTCCCGGCTGCGCATCGCCGCACTGGGACGAGATGAACTTCGACAAGATCACTCGCCCCTTGTGGCCGAAAAACTCGCTCGCGTCACCGAATGACGCGAACTGGTGCGACCGCGGCTGGGTGAGATGAACTCCAAATCTGAAACTCGAAACCCAAAGAGACCCGTCATGTCTGTTTTCACACGTCGCTGCGCTGCGTTACTTGCTTCGTTGTTCGTCAGCCTCTTGATCCTCGGCTGCGGCGGTTCCGCTCCAGAGGCGACTCCGCCTGCGAAGACGGACTCAAAGAAACCTGCGCCGGTGACAAGCCAGACCGAAGAGCCTGCTGAACAATCGACGTCCGCCACGTCGAATGACGAGACAGCATCAAAACCGTTCGCTCCGGTGAAGCTTGGCGGCGGTTCGGCGACCACAGCGAACTCGGCGGCGAAGACGAAATTGCCGCCGGAGAAACAACTCGACGAGGTGAAGAAAGCCCTCAAGCCGATTCAGGTCGTGCTGGGGCAGTGGCACGGGATCATCGACAAGTCCAAAGAGTACGAAGACCTGAATTGGATCTGGGATTGGAAGACTGATCGTGCTCAACCCGCGTTGACGATGAAGACGGTCGGCGACGGCGTGCATTTCAAATCGGTGCGGCTGACGTATCTGACCGATGAGCAGCAGTTCCAAATGACCATCGAGGACAAGGACGGTCAGAAGCGCGTGCTGCAAGGGGTCTTCACCGAAGAGCCTTCCGACAAGCCGGGCGAAGACAAGAAGCAAACGCCGCAACGGACCTACAAGCTGAAGCTCACCGAGAACGGCGACGCGAAGGATCGCTGGCAGGTCGTGATGAATCAGCAGGAAAACAATCGGTACTTGCTGGAGCTGTCGAAAGCTCGCGGCAAGAACTTCGTTCGCTTCGACACGATTGCGACGCAGCGCGAGGGAACATCGTTCGCACTCAACGACAGCGACTTCAAAGAGAAAACCTGCGTGATTTCACAGGGCTTGGGGACGATCCAAGTCAGCCACAAAGGGAAGTCCTACTGGGTCTGCTGCTCCGGCTGCAAAGCGGCATTCGAGGAAGACCCCGAAAAATGGATCGCCAAGTTCGAGGCGATGCAGGAAACGAAATAGCGCGGCGAAGCCGCAAAAACGTGCTCCACGTCGCGAAACCTCGCCGAAATAACAGCGAATTCACCGGTAACGATGTAAGCCAACAAACTGGGGTCGGGTGTGCGAATTTCAGAAATCGCCGTTCACGACTTCTCCACTTCCCACGCACACAACGGCGATTTCTGAAATTCGCACACCCGACCCCGCGTTTTCAAATGATCACTCCCGGCTGGATCAAAGTTTGCGGCATTCGTGATGCCGTCTCGGCCGAAGCCGCCGCGACAGCCGGTGCATCCGCCATCGGCCTGAACTTCTTCGCGAAATCACCACGCTCAGTGACGCTGAAACAAGCAGCCGCAATCGTCTCAACGAAACACGTCCCGCCGATCGGCCTCTTCGTCAATCACTCTCCGGACGAGATGGATTCGATCGCCGCACAAGTCGGCCTCAGCACCGTTCAACTTCATGGCGACGAAACGCCACAAGACCTCCGCGCCATTCACGAGCGACATCCTGACTGGCACATCCTCAAAGCGTTTCGTATCGCTGACAGCCTGCGGCCGGTCGAGGAGTTCCTCGCCGAGTGCCGGACTCTCGGCGTGCCGCTCGCGGGTTGCTTGCTGGACGCTCGCGTGGAAGGAGAGTTCGGTGGCACGGGACACGTTGCGCCGTGGGAATTGATCGCGAATCAGTACGACCGCGTGAACTGGCCGCCGTTGATCCTGGCCGGAGGATTGACCTGCGAAAACGTTGCGAATGCGATCCGCGCAGTGAGGCCGGACGGCGTCGATACTGCCAGCGGCGTGGAGTCGTCTCCCGGAGTGAAGGACACTAAACTCATCACACGTTTCGTGGCGGAGGCCAATCAGGCTTTCGCCGCACTCAAATCGTAAGAACAAGTCTGTGATCGAGCATTAACACCGCGCTTCTGGCCTTCATCCGTGCTCCGGCTTTGCCATTCGTGCTAGTTTTTGCCCGGATTGGTTTTCGCACGGATGGCAGTGCCGGGGCACGGATCAGAACAAAGTCGATTGACGACTCAGACGCTTTTTATCTCAGGAGGATTTTGCGTGGCTGACATTCATCCGTTCCGTGCGTGGCAATACGACCTGGCTCAGGTGGGCGACCTCTCGGACGTCGTCACGCCACCCTATGACGTCATCGACGAAGCCTTTCGCGCGCGGCTCTACAAGCAGCATCCGTGCAACGTCATTCGAGTGGACTTCAACCGCGAAGAACCGGGCGACACCTCGCCCGACGAGAAATACCGCCGAGCCGCCGGATTCGTGAAGGAGTGGCAGGCGGAGGGCGTTTGGTTTCGTGAGAAAGAGGATGCTCTCTATGTCTATCACCAGGAGTTCGACTGGGAAGGCCGCCGTTACTGCCGCAAAGGATTCGTCGGCCGCTGCCGCTTGGAAGAGTTCGGCCAAGGCTGTGTCTATCCGCACGAGCAAACGCTCTCTGGCCCGAAGGCTGACCGGTTGCTGCTGACCAAAGCGACGAAAATGAACCTCTCCCCCGTCTTTGGTCTGTATCCCGATCCGGAGACGAAGGCGCAGACGATTCTGGAAAAGGCGATCGTCGGAAAGACGGCTCTGGAAGCGACGGACCATCTCGGTGTGAAGCATCGACTCTGGGCGGTGACGGATCGCACGGTCATTGATCAAGTTCGCGATGCGCTCAAGCAGCAGCCGATCTTCATTGCCGACGGGCATCATCGCTACGAGACCTCATGCAACTACCGCCGCTGGTTGATCGAGCAAGGCCAAGACATCGGCGAGAATCATCCGGCCAACTTCGTGCTGATGATGTTTGTCGGCATGGATGACCCTGGCCTCGCGATTCTGCCGACGCACCGGCTGTTCTCCGGTCTGCCGGACCTGACGGCCGACGATTTGAAAGCCGCGCTGAGTTCCAATTTCCAATTGGAGAACTGCGGCAGCGGAGCCGCCGGCGCGAAAGAAGCCTGGGAGATGGTCACGGCCGATGGCGGCCAAGATGTGTTTGGCTTCGGCACGATGAAAGACGGCCAGTGGCTCTTCGGCCGAGTCACCGATGCCAGTCCGATGAAAACACTGGCTCCCGATCAGTGTGCTGCCTGGCATGGACTCGGTGTCGCGCTGTTGCACAAGCTGGTGGTCGAGCATTGCCTGAAGCGGGCCTATCCCGACGCGAACCCGACCTTCAAGTTCCCACACATCCTGGAGGAAGTCATCGAGGCTCAGCACGCCAAGAGCTGTCAGCTTGCGGTGCTCGTACCGCCGGCCGAGATCAGTCATGTGCAGCAGATCGCCAGCAAACTGGAGAAGATGCCGCCGAAGAGCACGTTCTTCTTTCCGAAGCTGCTGACAGGATTGGTGTTCAATTCCCTGGAATAACCGGCTGCTCCCGCGGCCGAATGCGTGTTGGGTGGGAGACGGCTTGAAATGCCGCTCTCTTCCCGGTCGATCCTTCTGTGAGCGGCACGGCGCTAGCCGCCGGTAGGAACGATGAGGGGTCGGGTGTTCGGTTTTTCGGAATTGGCGGAAAGGAGCTTTGATTGCAAATGACGCTCACACTCCGCCAATTCCGAAAAACCGAACACCCGACCCCGATCGCGCCGAGTTTGTCGGTCCTGCTGCTGTTGCTTGTTGTGAGCGGCCTGAACGCGGGCGAGCTGACGCTCAGCTCCGGGATGATTCTGAAGCCGGGCACGGTCGAAAACCTGCCGAGCATTTCGCTCAGCGCGCCGCCACCGGGCGGAAACGTGGCACTCAGCCCGTTCTGGATGATCGACGACGGCATGCGGCGATACTTCCTCGGCAAACGACAACTCGGAGCACCCCCGAATCGGGACGTTGAACTCGCGCAATTCGAGCGTTTTGAACTGAAACAAAAACATCAGCCGGGAGGAATTGGCCCGCTCCAATTTGTGGGGCCGTTCTTGCGAACAACTCCCTTCGACCGCTTCGGGCATCGCCAGGTGACGCTGTTGGGACCGAAGGGAGTTCCGAAGGATTACATCCAAGGGATCACGCAACTCCGTCCGCAATCCTGCACCGTCACCGGTCTGAACCACGAGTGGGAATTCAGCGTGGCGACGACCTCGCTGACTCGCCAAGAACTGGTCCCGCTGCTGCAACGCTGCATCAATCTCGAAAAGATCGAGGACCGCTTCGCCGTTGTGCGGTTCTATCAACAGGCGGGGCTATACGACTTGGCCATCGAAGAGTTGGCTGTGATCGCGCAAGCCTTACCTGACCACAAGGCGGTGTGCGAAGAGCGGGCGCTGGAAGCGCGGCAATTGTTGGCCAAACGCTTGCTCACGGAATTGCAGCATCGCCGCGCGGCAGGCCAACATCGGCTGGCGGCCGAGTCGCTCCGTGCGTTTCCGACCGACAACTTGGCGGCCGACATCGTCCGCGAGTTGCGACGGTTTCAAACGGAATTCACCGAGACCGACGAGAAGCTCGAACGAGTGCGGCATCTGCTCGGCGATCTGCAAGCGGGCATGAACAAAGAGCAGTTGGAACAAGTCGCACCGCTGCGTGACGAAGTTTTGCAACAACTCGATGTGGAAACGCTCCCTCGGCTGGAAGGGTTCCTCAAGCTGGAGAAAGACGAATCGCTGTCATCGACCGAGAAGCTCGCGCTGGCCTATTCCGGCTGGGTGGTCGGCGATGCAAACGCGACGACGGATTTCGGCAACGCCGTCCGCTGGTGGCAAGCAAGGTTTCATGCGTCGCAGTATTTGCGAGCGACGCATCCGTCGTTGCGAGAACCGGCGCTCACGCAACTGATCTCGACCGAAGGGGTCGGCGTGAAGACCGTCGAACAACTCATCCGCTTGTTGCCTCCGGTCATCGACACTCCCGGCCTGCAAGCCGGCCGCGTCGCGACGATCACAGTGCATGATCCCGGCCGCTCGCGAGAGGACGACGACAGCCCGACGGCGTTTCGCTATTCGGTGCTCGTGCCGCCGGAGTTCAATCCGCATCACACCTATCCGTTGATCGTCGCGCTGCACGAAGGAGGCTGGACTCCAGAGCGTGTGCTGAAATGGTGGGGCGGCGATGAGGCATCGCCGCTGCAATCGCAACGGCATGGCTACATCGTGATCGCGCCGGAGTATCTGCCCCCCAAGCCGGGCGATCCGCTGCCGGCTCCCACCGACACGATTGTTTGGGAATGCCTGCGCGACGCGCGCCGCCGATTCCTGATCGACTCGGACCGCGTGTTCCTGAGCGGTTATGGCCGGGGCGCGGAAGCCGCGTTCGATGTCGCGCTGGCTCGACCCGACTTGTTCGCCGGAGTGATTCCGATCTCCGGTGGCTTTCTCAATCGCGACTGCAAGCTGCTGCGAGAGAACGCACGGCTGCTCGCCTGGTACGCCGTGATCGGGGAACTCGACTTCGGCCTGTTCGATAAACACGCGCCGTTCTATGAAAACCTGATGCTCAACGGCGGCGACGTGTTGGTCGCGCAATACAAGAGCCGCGGTCACGAAACCTACTACAGTGAGATTCATCGGCTCTTTGAATGGATGGAACTGCATCGTCGATCCGCCGAGCCGAAAGAGTTCGACTTCAAAACTCTGCGCGCCACCGACGTCCGCATGCACTGGGTCCGCTGGTCCGATGCGACGCCGGGTGGAAAAGTGAAAACGCCAATCAAACTGGCTGCCGCTCCGGGAAAGGCCGCGTTGCCAATTATTCTCTCGGCTCGCATCTCGGCCGGAGAGACCGCCGTGAAGAACATCACGATCGGCGGCAAAGGCTCGGCAACGATCTGGCTCAACGCGAACTTGATCGACCTCGATAAAAAGCTGAGCATCAAGATGAACGACGGCCAGCAGAAGTTCAACGACTTCCTCAAGCCGGAGATCGAAGCGGTCCTCGAAGACTTCCGCCAACGCGGCGACCGCCAACGCCTGCACTCAGTCCGCATTCAGATCGACTGAAAGTAGACGAGTCACTCCGTGACTCGAACGTTCCGGTCACGGAGTGACCGGTCTACTTTTTCAGCCAATACTCCAGGAACGCGAGTTCCAACTCCAGCGCCTCCGCCGTCGGGATGTGACCGCTGCGGGCCGTCATCGCGACACGCTGCTTGTGCCCCAGCAGTTCATTCACCGCGACCAGATGATTCAGCGCGACCCAATTGCGCGGCGGATCTTCCGTGCCGCCCGAAACCAGCACCGGGCGCGGTGCCATCAGCGCGTGAAAATCGACAAGGTCGTCTCCCGCGTCGACCAGTTTCTTGTACAAACCGGTGCGCGGATTCTCGGCCGAAGGGATGCCAGGCTTGCGCTTCGCTGTCGGGTCGAAGCCCAGATACCACGGCTCCCAGTAATTCACGCTCGCATTCTTTTCGTTGAAGACGATGCCAGGGTCCGACCAGACGGCGCAGGCGAACTTGTCGTAGAGGCACGACGAGAACATCGACCACTTGCCGCCATACGACAGCCCGATGACCCCGATGCGCTGCGGATCAACTTCCGGCATCTGAGCCAGCGCGGTGTGACAATTCGCTGACGTGTAAGCCAGCAGCGTGAGCGGCTGCCGGCGTTGTTCCACGCCTGCCTCGACCAGCAATTGCCGCGTATCGAGTCCGATCTTCTCGACCGAACCGGGCGTGCCGATCGATAACGTCACGAACCCGCGCTTCACCAGTTGCAGTCCGTAATCGTGAGTCCCCCTGCCCTTCCCCTGCGGTCCTTCGCCAATGCTCGTCAACGGCTCATAGAACGGCACGAGCACCGCCGGGAACGGTCCCTTGCCGGGGGGCATCAGCAAATATCCGTCAGCCAACTTTCCTTCGGGCGAGATTTGCACATGGACGTGATGCTGGACGTAGCCCTCTTTCTCGACCGTCTCCAACCGCTTCACGGTCGGCCGCTCAACCAACTGCGGCCAAGCACCGAGCCGCTTGTGCCACGTCTCCAAGATCTCTTTGCGCCGCCGCTGCCAATCCTCCGGTGACTTGGCCGTCGAACCATCCGCGGACTTCAGCGGAGATCGGTACGATCCGAATTGTCCCGCGAACTCCGTCGGTGGTTGCGTGTATTTCTCCAATCGCCGCCATTGCGCTGCGTGAGAAGTTGGCTCCTGGGAATCTGCGGTTGCTGAAATGCTCAGGCCGCCAGCAAGCAGAATCCAAAACAATGGCCGATAACAACTCAACTTGGATTTCGACTTCGTAAACATGGCTTTGAATTCCTTTCTTGCGGAGCGATTTGGTTCTGATTCCAAAACTCGCTTGTTTGCGGACGGGGAGCCGTTGGTTATTCTGACCGCCAGAAACCGTCGTCCGTGAAAGCGTAAGGTGTCACATGGGTCTGCCGAAACGAGTCCCGTCGTTAACTGTTTCCGAATATCTTCGTATCGAACGTGCCGCAACCTTTCGCAGCGAGTTCTTTCGCGGCGAAATGTTTGCAATGGCGGGTGGGTCGCCGAAACACAGTTTGATCAAGATGAATCTGTCGGGATCGCTTTGGAGCAGACTGCGCGGCAAGCCCTGCGCCCCCTACGACAGCGACCTGCGGATTCGGTGTCGAACGGGACTTTACACTTATCCCGACACCAGCGTGATCTGCGGTGAGTTGGAATTCGACGACGAGCAGAAGGATACGGTTCTGAATCCGACGCTGATTGTCGAAGTCCTCTCGAAGACGACCGAGGCGTACGATCGAGGCAAGAAGTTCGACAACTACTCGACGATCCCCGCGCTGCGCGAATACGTCCTTGTCTCACAGGACGAACCGATGATGCAACGCTTCCTGCGAAACGACGATGGAACTTGGACGTTGACCTCCGTGTCGGGCATGGACCGGTCGCTCAAACTTCTGTCGATCGACGTGGAAATACCGCTCGCCGAAGTCTTCGACCGCGTCGATTTCACAGCGGACGAACCAGAGAGCATTTCGTAGCAAGTCGCGCGTGGCTAACTCACCAACTCTCGAATCGGCGAAGAGTCATCCAGCAGGTACTGGGGGCGGCCGTTGAAGTCGGGCAGCTTCACGTCGTGGTCGATGCCGAGCGGGTGATAGATCGTGGCCATGATGTTCTGGAAACTGATTGTGCCGTTGACCGAGCGTTCGGCGCGCGAGTCGGTCTCGCCGATGACTTGGCCCATCGTCAGGCCGCCTCCGAAAAACAACGCGCACCCGGCGTCCGCCCAGTGCTCGCGGCCGGGGCCGATCGGGGAGATCTTTGGAGTACGGCCGAACTCACCGAGCACCACGACCAGCACGTCGTCGGACAGGCCGCGCTCGTGAAGGTCGTTGACCAGCGCGGTGATGCTCATGTCGAGCACCGGCATCAGGCATTTCAAGGCGAAGAAGATGTCACCAGTAGGGCTGCTGTGATGATCCCACTCGGCCGCGTGCAGCGTGACGACGCGGACGCCCGCCTCCACCAAGCGCCGAGCCATCAGGAACGGCTTGCCGTTCCAGTCATACATGTATTGCTTCGCAGTCTGATGCGGATACTTGCCGACCTTGTGGCCGTAACGAGCGAGCGTCTCCGGCGACTCGTTCGTGAGATCGAACGCCTCGCGCACTTTTGGCGACGCGATCATCTCCAACGCTTGAGCTTGAAACCGATCGAGTCCGCCGAACGCCTGCGGCCGATCCAGTTCGCGTTGCAAGTTGTCGAAGGCGGCGAGCAACGCTTTGCGGTTCTCCAGCATTTCGAGGTTCTTGACCGGTGTGAGGTCTTTAAGCGATTCCTCGAACGGACGAAATGGAGCGTGAGCGGCTCCAACGTAATGTGGCTTCTCGTAATCAAACAGATCGCCGGAGTGCTGTTTGAGGCTGACATACGTCGGCAGTGAATGCCGGGTCGGAGCCAACTTGCTGACGACCGATCCAAATGCCGGTCGCTTGCCCGATGAGCGCGGCAGTCCCGTGTAGACCTCGCTGAGATAGTGATCGTTCTCGACCGAGCGAATGCCGCGCACCAACGCGGCTCGATCGAGCATCGCGGACTGCAACGGCATGTGCTCGCAGATTTGCACGCCGGGTAGTTTCGTCGCGATCGGCGAGAATGGCCCACGATATTCCGCTGGAGCCTGCGGCTTCAAATCCCACAGATCCAAGTGTGAAGGCCCACCATCCAGGACCACATAAATCAGGGACTTCGGCCGACGAGTTTCCGTGCTCGCAGTCGCTTCATGCCGTAACAAGTCCGCCAGTGTCAGGCCGCCGACACCGAGTGCTCCCACACGCAGAAACTCGCGTCGAGAACGACGGGCACTCAACGTCGATTGTTGGTTGAAAACGGTGAGCACACTCAACCTCTCGGACAAAAAGCTGGCGAAAAATGAAGGGCGAAAAATCCAACCAAGACACTCGTTTCTGTGCGTCGATTTTCCGCCCTTCATTTTTCGCCAGCCTGCGTTGCCAGGAATTCATTTCAAATCAATTCCGGGATTGGCGTCCCCTGATACAGAATCGGCACCGGGCGGCCGTCGTGCATGAAGACTCGGTCGGTGGCGATGCCGAGTTGCCGATAGATCGTGGCCAGGACGTCGTTGTAGTGAATCGGCCGGTCCTGCGGGATCTCCGCGCGAGCGTTGCTCGTGCCGAGCACTTGCCCGGTCTTCAACCCACCCCCCGTCAGCATGACGGAGAACACATCGCTCCAGTGATCGCGGCCGGCATTGTTGTTGATCTTAGGTGTGCGTCCGAATTCCGAGACGACGGCGACCAGCGTGGAGTCGAGCAACCCGCGCTCGGTCAGTTCATCGAGCAGCGTCGCGACAGCGCGATCCAACAGCGGCAGGAGTCGCGTCTTCATCGAATTGAAGTTGTCGGTGTGCGTGTCCCAATCCTGATTGTCGGCCAGATTGACCAACGTGAACGGGACGCCGGCCTCAGCCAAGCGCCGAGCCATCAAAACTCGCTGACCGAACTTGTTACTGCCGTATCGCTGCCGAGTCTTCGGCGTCTCTTGCGAGAGATCGATGGCCGCTTGTGTGACCGGGTGATTGATCATGTCCAGCGCCGTGCGACGGAAGAGATCCATGCCGCTCATCATTCCAGAGGCATCGGCTTCGCGATGGAAGCTGTCCAACTGCTGCAACAAACCTTGCCGCTCGCCGAAGCGAGTCAGCGGCATGTCACGAAACATGACCAGCGGTTGAGGGACTCGATACGGCGTCTCGGCATCGACCGGGATGGGACCGGACTCAAACGGCGAGTAAGCCATGCCCAAGAAGTGCGAATCGGCATATCGCACACGATCGCCAAGCTGTCCTTTGTCCGGCACGCAAAAGTACGCCGGCAATCCGGGCTTGCTGGAACCGCGCACCTTTGCGACGAACGAACCAACCGAGGGCTTGTCGTTCCGATTCTTCGTGGTCGTATTCGCTCCCGGATAGTCGTAGCCGGTCAGCACCCAGTGAATCGCCGCCTCATGGCTGGGGGTGCCGTGATGGACGCTCCGCAGCACATTGAATTGATTCGTCCGCGCGGCCAGCATCGGCAGATGCTCGCAAACTCGATAACCGGGGGTGGCCGTCGCGATCGAGTCGAATTCGCCGCGGTATTCGGCGGGCGCGTTGGGCTTCAAATCCCATGAGTCGAGCTGCGAACAGCCGCCTTGCAAAAAGAGAACAATCGCTCGCTTGGCCACAGGCTCGGCAACGGCCGCTCGCGCCGAGCTGGTCGCCAGCGCCCCGATAGCCAGACCGCTGGTTCGCAGGAAGACTCGTCGCGTTGATGGATTCGTCATCTCCAACTCCGGTGATCGGCAAAGAAACTCACGGTTCCGGTACTTCCAGTTGTCGGCAAATCGCACGGGCAAAAACGTCGGGAATCTCACGATGGCGTGGAATTGGAACTCGTTTTCCGTTGGCAGGGTTTTCGTAGATTGTGTGGCCGTGACCTTCGCGGACAAACACGCATCCGTGAGCCTCCAAGTGCCGCAGCAGGTCGCGACGTTTCATACCACGGTCGCTCCAACGGTCATAGCGACTTGCTGTCCAACCTGAAGCACCAGATGGATCGGTTCCTCCAAGTCGGCTGCGGCATCAGAGGCCATCAAATCGGGAATCGGCAGCGCTTCACCTCGAAGCAAATTCGTCTCGGCCATGTCTCGCAGAGCGGAGGCGAGGTTACGACGAGCCTCGTCCAGTGAGTTCCCGAAGGCGATCGTTCCGGGAAAGTCCAAGACTTCTCCGAGCACAATCCCATCCGACCATTTGTAGCTCGATTTGTACGTCAGCATGAATCACTCTATTCCAAGACCAATGTCGTCGCTCAGGCTATCGACTAACGTACCATGCCAACCGGTTGAAGGCGACTTCGCAAGTCCATTTCCGAAGTCGAAGTCCGTGCCACCCGACCCGCCGAAAAGAATGTCGTTCGCAACATGAGTCTGCAGCCAAAACAATCCGGCTTCGCGACGACGCAGTGGAGCATCGTTTTGCGAGCGGCTCAGCCGGACGATTCGGCGGCGCGGGCGGCGTTGGAGATGTTGTGTCGGCGATATTGGTTTCCGTTGTATGCGTTTGCTCGGCGGCGAGTGGCGACGTTGCCGGAGGCTCAAGATCTGACGCAAGAATTCTTCCTGCGTCTGTTGGAGAACAACTCGCTGGCCGCCGCGTCTCCGGAACGTGGCCGGTTTCGGAGTTTCTTGTTGACGTCGTTGAAAAACTTTCTGGCGAACGAATGGGATCGCGCGAACGCTCAGAAGCGCGGTGGCGGTCGCGAGCGCTTGTCGCTCGATTGGGAAACCGGCGAGTCGCGGTTGTCTCTCGAACCAACCCATACAAACACACCCGAACGAGAGTTTGAACGCCAGTGGGCACTGACGTTGTTGGATGCCGTTGTGCGACGCTTGCAGGACGAATTCGCGGCGTCCGACAAGTCGCGGCAGTTTGAGTTGCTCAAGGAGACGCTGACCGGCGGCCGAGCGGCAATGGATTACTCGGCCACCGCCGCCGAGTTGCAGATGTCCGAAGAAGCGGTGCGGCAAGCGGCGCATCGATTGCGAAAGCGGTATCGCGAACTGCTGCGTGAAGAGGTTGCGGCCACCGTCGAGAGCGACATCGAAGTTGAGGACGAGATCGGCCGGCTGTTCGAGGCGCTGGCGAAGTAGCCGTACCGCGACCGTCAGGGAGCGGTCCGTTCCAAGGGAGCGAGACTTCGCACGCGGGCCGCTCCCTGACGGTCGCGGTACGGATTCTCAAAAATTCCATGTCACAGAGTTTCGCGAAAGCTTTAGAGACGGGCAGAATCGTGGGGCAGGTTTTCAACCTGCCCTGGTTCCCGGGCAGGTTGAAAACCTGCCCCACGAGAGACACGCCATGAGCGCCCCGCGACGCTGCCCGCAATGCGATGCTGAGATTCCGGCCAATCCACCGATCGGTTTGTGCCCGCGCTGTCTGCTCAAGGCCGGAACCGAGAGCCAGTCGGTGGCTGGCTCGGCCGAACCGGGGCCAACGAAATTGACCCCGCTCGCATCGGGTTTTGTGCCGCCGACGGTCGAGGAACTCGCCCCGCTGTTTCCGCAGTTGGAGATTCTGGAACTGCTCGGCAAGGGAGGCATGGGAGCGGTCTACAAAGCTCGGCAGCCGGGATTGGATCGGCTGGTCGCCGTCAAGATTCTGCCGCCGGAGATCAGCCGCGATCCGTCCTTCGCCGAACGGTTTCAGCGTGAAGCTCGCGCGCTGGCGCGGTTGAGTCATCCGCACATCGTCGCCGTGTATGACTTTGGGCAGACGTCGGACGTAGGATGGCCGCCCTCGGCCGTCCCGAGCGACGATGCCAATGCGGACGGCCGAGGGCGGCCATCCTACTACATCGTGATGGAGTTCGTGGACGGCGCGAACCTGAGGCAGACGATCAAGGCGGGCAAGCTCGCTCCGGCTGAGGCGTTGGCGATCGTGCCGCAGATTTGTGAGGCGTTGCAGTTCGCTCACGACGAAGGGATCGTGCATCGGGACATCAAGCCGGAAAACATCCTCATCGACAAACGCGGCCGAGTGAAAATCGCTGACTTCGGCCTCGCGAAGCTGCTGGGGCAAGACGCCAGCGATCATTCGCTGACCGCGACGCATCAGGTGATGGGGACACTGCGATACATGGCTCCCGAACAGATGCAGGGCTCGCGCGCAGTCGATCACCGCGCCGACATTTATTCGCTGGGAGTCGTCTTCTACGAACTGCTCACCGGCGAGCTGCCGATGGGCCGGTTCGCTCCGCCATCCAAGAGAGTCCAGGTCGATGTGCGATTGGACGAGGTCGTCCTGCGAACGCTCGAACAAGACCCGGAACTGCGCTATCAACACGCCAGCGAAGTGAAAACGGCGATCGAACGGATGGCGATCACGGAACAGGTTCCCCGTCCGCCGCCACCGGTTCCGCAGATAGCGACCGATCTGTTGCCGCGATTGACCGTCACCGTAATTGCAGAAGTGACGGGTGGGCTGACGATGGCCGCGGGAGCGGCCTTGGCGGTCTTCGCGATGCTGACCGTGTCGCCGAACAGCGCAGAATTCTGGGGTTGGATGGGGGGCGCGATCGGTTGCCTCGTTGGCGGTGGCGGAGCCTTGGTCGGGGCAATCAACAGTTACCGCTCGATGAGTACTCTGCGAAAGTCGAACCAAAAAGTGAAATCACACAAGTCCGACATGTAATGGGAGAGTTCCGATGACTGACGCACTCCACAGTTTCATTACTCATGCCCGTGGCAAAGGGCTGGACCACGCCACCATTCGATTGCTGCTGCAAGCGGCCGGGTGGAAAGACAAAGACATCGCTCGCGGGATCGCGGCCGAGGGACTCGATCTGTCGGTGCCTGAGCCGGCCGGCAGTGGCAACGCCCGTGACTCGTTCATCTATCTGATGAGCTTCGTCACCCTCTACGTCGTCGTCGCCGCGATCATCGTGTTGTACTTCATGTTTCTGGATTATCTGTTTCCCGATCCCGGTTGGAGCCTGGTCAACATTGACGCTTTTCTGGACGGGGTGAGGTATGCCATCGCGGCGGTAATCGTCGCCTTCCCGCTGTTTCTCATTCTGAGCCAGATCTTGGAACGACTCGTCCGCCGGACACCGGATAGCCACAAGCAACCCGTCGCGCGCTGGCTCACCTATCTGACGATGTTCCTGGCCGCGGCCGTGATGATGGGAGACTTGATCACGTTGCTGTTCTATTTTCTGGACGGTTCGGTGACGACGCGGTTTGTTCTGAAAGTGGTGGTGCTGTTTGTGATTGCTGAGGTGATTCTGTCGTACTACTACCTCACGCCGCGCAGCACTGAATCTGGTCGTCCCAACAAGCTGCGAACGATGTTGGCCAGTGCTGGGATCACAATCGTTGTTGGTGCCGCGGCATTGGGTTTTGTGATGGCTGGTTCTCCGTTTTCGGCGCGATTGGTGCGGCTTGACGAACGTCGCGTGGCCGACCTTCGGGAAATCCACCAAGCGATTCAGCAGATGACGACGGAACGGAAACAAGATGCCTGGGTCACGATCCGGCCCCTCCCGACGAACCTCGAAGACGTGGCCGCGTTTCGACGCACCAAACAAACGGGTCGCGAACTGAGCCTGCTCGATCCGCAGTCGGGAGCGGCCTACGAATTCCGAGTCACCGGTGAGAAGTCCTACGAACTGTGCGGCACGTTCACGAACGAACGCAAGAAGACCTATGACTTGTTCTGGAATCATCCCGCCGGCAAGCACTGCTATTCGTTCAACACCATATCGCCACCGTAGGACGACGAGTCGAAGTTCAGAATACAATGCCGGCATGACTTCACCTTCCCACGAGAGCCAACCGTCTGGCGGTCACGGGCAGCGCTTCGCGACGACTCGCTGGAGCATTGTTCTGGCGGCGGGGCAGGCCGTTTCGCAGGAATCCACCGGCGCGCTCACATCGCTGTGCGAGACGTATTGGTTGCCGGTGTATGCGTATGTGCGTCGTGTCGTCGCGCAAGTCGAAGATGCGCAAGATCTGACGCAGGGGTTCTTCGCGCAGTTGCTCGAAAAGGACGCGATCGCCAAGGCCGACCCGGAACGCGGACGGTTCCGCGCCTTCCTGCTGACTGCGTTGAAAAATTTTCTCGCCAACGAACGGCTCAAGGCGCGCGCGGAGAAACGTGGCGGCGGGAAGCCGGCGTTGTCGTTGGATTTTGATTCGGGCGAATCGCGCTGTCGGATCGAACCGTCTCACGAGTTGACGCCGGAGCGACTCTTCGAGCGGCGGTGGGTGCTCGCGCTGCTCGATCTGGTGCTGGACCAGTTGCGAATCGAACTGGTGGAAGAGGGCAAAGAGCCACTCTTTGAGAAGTTCAAAGCGGCATTGACCGGCGAGATGGCCAGCGCCGACTACGAGCAGGCGGCCGAAGCACTCGGAATGACGGCAGCGGCCGCAAAGCAGGCGGCATACCGGCTGCGAAAACGGTATCGCGAACTGTTCCGCCTGGAAGTCGCGCGCACGGTCGCCGACGATTCCGAGGTCGATGACGAGATCGGCCGGCTGCTGGAGACTTTGAGCGAATAGACTCCGCCCCGCCACCTCGCTTGCCGAGGTGGTTCCCGCGCTTCTGCGCTACCGATTCCCCGGAAGGTCGCGCAAAAGCGCGGGAACCACTGGGACCAGCCCAAGTGGCGGCTGCGCGAATTGCTGTTACCGGGCGTCGGCAATCATGTATTGAAGGGTAGTCAACGATTCCCACGGAGCCGTCCGCCATGAACGAATCGCCTCGCTGCCCGAAGTGTGGCCTCTCACTGCCCGCCGATGCGCCGGCCGGTTTGTGCCCCAAATGTTTGGTCCAAGCCGGCTTCGAGAGTCAGCCGGGCTCCAGCGATCCAGGACCGACCAAATTGACTCCGCCCGCTTCGGGCTTTGAACCGCCGACCGTGGAAGAACTCGCCCCGCTGTTTCCGCAGTTGGAGATTCTGGAACTGCTCGGCAAGGGAGGCATGGGCGCGGTTTACAAAGCTCGGCAGCCGGGATTGGATCGGCTCGTCGCCGTCAAAATTCTGCCGCCGGAGATCAGCCGCGATCCGGCGTTCGCCGAACGATTTCAGCGTGAGGCTCGCGCGCTGGCGCGATTGAGCCATCCGCACATCGTCGCCGTGTACGACTTCGGAGTCGTAGGTCAGGCTTTCCAGCCTGACCCTTTGGTCGCACAGGGTCAGGCTGGAAAGCCTGACCTACGGGATGGCCTCTGCTACATCGTAATGGAGTTCGTGGACGGGGCGAACCTGCGGCAGGCCATGCGGACGGGTAAGCTCACGTCGGCCGAGGCGTTGGCGATCGTGCCGCAGATTTGTGAGGCGTTGCAATTCGCTCACGACGAAGGGATCGTGCATCGGGACATCAAGCCGGAAAACATCCTCATCGACAAACGCGGCCGAGTGAAGATCGCCGACTTCGGTCTCGCGAAGCTGCTGGGCCAAGACGCCAGCGATCATTCGCTGACCGCGACGCATCAGGTGATGGGCACGCTGCGGTACATGGCTCCCGAACAGATGCAGGGTTCGCGCGAAGTCGATCACCGCGCCGACATCTATTCGCTGGGCGTCGTCTTCTACGAACTGCTCACCGGCGAATTGCCGATGGGCAAGTTCGCTCCACCGTCGAAGAGAGTCCAAGTCGATGTGCGGCTGGACGAAGTTGTTCTGCGGGCGCTCGAACAAGACCCGGAGCAGCGCTATCAGCACGCGAGCGACGTGAAGTCTGATGTGGACACGATCAATCGCACTCCTTCGTTCGGCCGCGAGGTTCCGCCAAGCGCAGGGAGCGAATCCACGAGTAAAGAGGAACTGAAGCCGATCACGCTACTGGATGAAACCATGAGCGTCTGGAAGAGATGGTTTCCGGTCCTTCCGTCGTTGGCTGGCCTGATGAGTTTTTTCATCGCGATTTCACTTGCCCTCACCGATCAAAATCCAATGCCCTGGATGTGGACAGGGCTTGGCCTCGCCTTGTTCGGCGCCACATTGGGCCTCACTGTCAAAGTTGAATGGGATGTTGAGTATCGAGGCCATCGCATTCGTTTTGAGTACATCGTCTTGAGGTACAAGAGACTGATGATCGACGGATGGACGGCCGCCTCAGGAGGAATCGGTTGGTTTTACGAACTCCGGACGACGATCAAGGACGGACAAGGCGTCGGGGATGAGATTCTCTGCACGGTGGAAGCAGATGTGACCTTCCGGTGTCGGATCATTGCGCTGCCGAAGGCGCCAATCTCTGCGCTCGAACAAGACCCGGAACAGCGCTATCAGCACGCCGGCGACGTGAAGGTCGAACTCGATTCGATTCGCACGACGCCCGCACCAGTGCCGCAACCGTCCGAACTGACAGACCCACTCGATGGATTCCGCGACCTCTTGCGCCCACCTCGGCCGGGCTATGGGAAGCAAGTGGCTCTGCCGATGCTGCTGCTGCTCATGCTGTACGTCGCGGCGACCATCACGGCTCACATCGTCTACGGTCAAGAGAACTACCGCGAAGGCATGATCCTGCTCGTGCAAGGGGGCGGAATGGTCTTGTGCATCACAGTCATTGTGGTGTTGAACCAGAGATTTGATGCCCGAAAGCGAACAGCTCAGCCTCCATCTCCCGCCGCTCTTGTGGTCAGCGAGCCGCGACTCAGCCGCTGCGCAATTATCGGCGCGGTGTGGGCGATCTTTGGTCTGTTGGCCGTGATTCCGGTGCTGTATTTCATCGGATTGAATCGAGTCAGGAACGGCACAGCGCTGCCAACCGATGTGATTCACTCGGAACCGCCGTTGGTGTTCTCGATCTTCATGGGAGCGTTGTTGGCCATCGGTTCGGGAGCGCCGATCGGGACGACGATCTACGGTGGCATCGGCATCGGGCACATCAAACGCTCCGGAGGAAAAATCATCGGCCTGCCACTGGCGGTGGCGGATGTGCTCTTTTTCCCGCTACTCGTGCTGAGCGGCCTCATCGCTGCCCTCGTCGCGCGAGTCGGCTACTCGATGGCACCACATTCGAATGCCGCTGCTGTGACGTCCGCTGGAGCGATTGGCGTGCTCGTCGCGTTGGTCGTCTGCTTCTTCGTCGCTCGCGCGGTGTGGCGTGCGATATCGCGGCAGGAGAAAAGCACCGTCAAACGGCCTGGACCCGATTCGTCACGTCGTGTTGATCGCGCTGCTGACACGAAACCACCTGAAGCGATGGTCGCTCAAGAAAGCCTTCCGTATTTGCTGGGCTGGCTCGTGCATTGGCTGCTGCAAGAACGCTGGTTTGTCGCCATTTTGCAGACGATGACCGCGTTCCTCTACGGGGCCTGCTTGATCGCGTTTTTCAGCTTCCAAAGTACGAACACGCAAACGCCCGATGGATCGGTCTCCAAGTTTCAAGTGGGTCAGCCATCGGCCTGGCTCACGCTGGAAGCCTCGAATTCCGGCCAGCACGCGAGCTTTGAATTCATCACGTTGACACACTTCGTGGCCTTGTTCGGCCTGGTTTCGCTCGCCGTTTATCGCTGGCTGGAACGGCGGAGTTCCGGCAAGGCACACTCGATGATTTCGCATTACTTCGTCTGGGGGATGTTTCTGGCCGGAGCCGTCGGCTTTGGATTGTTCACTCAGGCTGACTTGGCGCGCCAACGGATGATCCGCTCAACCGCCGCAGCCCGATCCGATGTGCCTCCACTGGGCACGATCACGAGCGGCATCGGCGCGGAGTTCATCGTTCCGGCCGGGCAGGTGGCCGTCTTTGAAGTCGTGACGCGCCGCGACAACGAGACTGTGCCCGCCCCGCCACATTGCGGGTACGTCATGGCTCCGGAGGACACGCCTCTTGCCGGAACATTTCGCTGGTCGCGGAAACCGCAGGAATTCTTCACAGGCGG
Source organism: Planctomyces sp. SH-PL62 (assembly GCA_945893045.1). GTDB lineage: Bacteria > Planctomycetota > Planctomycetia > Planctomycetales > Planctomycetaceae > SXKJ01. Next base: position 2,174 of record CAMDEA010000029.1, on the reverse strand, counting down.
CGGCAGCCGGAATTGGAGAATCGAGATTCGGGTCGGTGGAGGCGGAGGCGGAGGCGGAAACTCGGAGGGCACTCTCCTGCCTGATGAGTTGAACGCAGCGGTCGGAGCCAGGACTCTTGGATTTGGGCGGCTGGAACCGAATGAGGAAGTTGTCCACTGGGGCGCTGACGCGAACGACCTGCCAGCCAACGGGCTGATTGGGCTGCGCGTGACCGTCATGGCACACGGAATGAAAGCCGGCGGGACTGGCACCGGCCACATCGACTGGAAGAAAGCCGCGTCAGCAACTTCAACAACTCGCCGCAAGCTCCCGATTGATGTTCCCTGAGACATCGTCAGTCCGGCGTTTGCACGGAGGCGATGTCACGCAGTTCTCGTCGCAACTCGTCATTCAGCGCATAGCCCAGAAGGGGCCGCGATGTGGTTTCAAACTCTGAGCTTGGTCATCGCGGCGGCACTGCTGATCAAGGCGGCGATTGCGCTGGCGATCCCACGCCGGTTTTACGCCGCGCGGGAGCGGCACTTCTCCTCAGAGTCCCTGCCGCCCAAGCTCTTGGTCGCGCCGGTGATTGTCGTCGCTCTCACACTCACGGCGTGGTACGCGACGATCTTCCACTTTCAGCCCTGGTGTTGGGTGGTGACCGGTTCGCTCACGGCCCTCGCGTGCCTGGCTGTCGATCATGTGTTCCGCTGGCCGAGCCACCGCCAGCGGATGCTCAAGGCGGTCAGGAACACCAAGGTCGGATGGGTGGACTGCCTCTTGCTTGTCGTGGGCGCGGGGTTTCTGGGATTGGCTTTCCTGGTTTACTGAGAGCTTCTCACAGAATGGAATCTCAGTCGAGGGAGCGACTGAGCTACGTAGGCGAGTCACTCCTGCGACTCGCATTCGGAGCGTCTATCGGGATTCATTCTGTGAGACGCTCTAAGTCGGTGTGTGCCGCGTGATCGCCGCCGAACGCTATCATTTGGCCGGCTCACTCAGGGGAAATCATGGAAACGGCAACGATCATTGGCTGGGTGGTGTTAGGCGTTCTCGGCGTCACGCTCGTCGCTGGATTAGTGTCCAAAGGCGTCCTGGCCTTTATGAAGGGGCCGCTCGAAGAGCGGATCGCCGCCGTGTACGGTCAGAACGAGATCCTCATGCAGGATCTGAAGGCCAACAGTTTCGGGCGGGAGTCGGCGGGCGTCTGGCAGTGCCGCGGCAACGGAGGTCTGGTGCTCACCGCGAAGCACTTGCACTTCTTCCAGTTCCTGCCCAAGTCGGACCTGCGCGTGCCGCTCGATTCGATCGCCGAGCTCACGCTGACCAAAAGCCATCTGGGCAAGGCCACGCTCTATGATCTGTTGAAGGTCCACTTCTCCGCAGATGGTCAGAGGGACTCCATCGCCTGGTATGTGACCGATCCGCAAGCGTGGAAGAATCGAATTGAAACGATTCAGGCGCGAGGCCAGACGGACTAAATCATGAGCGATCGCATGACACTCGGCGTCCAATGCGCGGATGTCCTGAAGGACAACAACCATCTGTATGCGATTAAAGCTCGCAAGAAGAAGATCGCTCTGATCCGCATCGAAGTCGCGAATCCGCTGTCAGCGGACGTGCAAGTGCGGCTCGGCTCGACGAAATTGACCGCCGGCGGAAAGTCGTTTGGCACCGAGAGTCCAGCCGTCATCTTGCGAAAGCTCTCCGAGTTCACTTGGGACTTTCTGCTTTGGGCGCTGCTCGCTTTCCATCCGATCGAGGCGATCCTCGATGTCGGCATCTTACTGACCGGTCCGCTCTACAATCGCCGCCTCCGACGGCAACTGGCACTGCTCACTGATGCTGACTTGAGCCTGCGGCCGGGCGAGTCGAAAACGGCGATCGTGGCCTTCCGAGGCGTTCCCAAGGAATTGGAGCGGCTCACGATCGTGTTTCGCTCTGGTGAAACGGACGTCGAACAGCAAGTGGCCTTCAACTCCGTGTAGCGAGTTCGGCGATGATGATTCGTCGTGCCTTAGAACTTGTCCAAGGTCAACTTCGCTGGGGTGTGCCAATTTTGCCTGGCGCGATGAATACAGAGTTGTCAGAATGAGGTTGAAAATGTTCGGAACCTCTTTCTGGAGTCGATCATGGATGATGTCCCACAAGTGAAATCCGAGTTGTTGATGCCAGCGGTTCGGGAGCAGGTGGA